>JAIDJW010000164.1 GCA_029052015.1 Paramuribaculum sp.
CTTGAAGAAAACGCCGCACTCAAGAGCAGATATGCTTCAGCACCGCGCCGCGAATTTTTCACCATGACTTCCGACGGCAACACCCTCAACGGCTATATGGTGAAACCTGTAGACTTCAACTCTTCAAAAAAATATCCCGTAGTGATGTTCCAGTACAGCGGTCCCGGCTCGCAGCAGGTGCTCAACGAGTGGTCGATTGGCTGGATGAACTGGTATGCAGAAAACGGCTACATAATAATATGTGTGGACGGACGTGGCACCGGCGGCCGTGGTCGTGCGTTCATGGATGCCGTGTACAAGAATCTCGGCCACTACGAAAGTATCGACCAGATTGCTGCCGCCCGCTATGCGGCTTCGCTGCCTTATGTCGACGCATCCCGCATTGGCATGCACGGCTGGAGCTTTGGCGGCTATGAGACACTTATGGCAGTTTCTCAGCCCGGCGCGCCCTACGCTGCAGCGGTAGCGGTAGCTCCGGTGACCGACTGGCGCTACTACGACACTGTGTATGCCGAGCGCTATATGCTCACCCCTCAGGAAAACGAGGACGGTTACCGAAACTCTGCGCCGCTCAATTTTGTTAAGAACGTAAAGTGCCCGCTGCTCATAATGTCGGGCACCGCAGACGACAATGTGCATTACTTTAATACCGTACAGTATATCAGCGAAATGGAAGCCGCAGGAATGTGGTGCGATATGCTCGTATTTCCGAATATGGACCACTCCATCAACGACTGCGGCGGTCAGAAGATAGTTTTCGCACGTATGCTCGACTACTTTAACCGAAATATGAAATAAACAAGTAAAACGGGACATGTCCGGTCAGATAAAAAGCACAGTCAAAGGCATCTATCTTTTATGGCTCAACTGGGTCATAGTGGCCGGTGCCATATCTCTGCTCGTCATGCTGTCGCGGTGGATTGCGCCGCTACTCATGCCTTTGCTGGCCTTTGCTCTTCAGGGATGCTGCTATCTGCTCATGAAAGCAAACAGCCGCCGCCGGGTGCCCGTGTGCTTCATCCTGCCACATATTGCCGTCAGGATATTTTTCTTCAGCGCAGTAATTATGCTGACCATTAATATCCTGCATCATTTCGACCTCATTCCGCGCCTGCTGAACAACAACAATATAAACAAAGATATACCGTTTATAACCGTGCTCATTGTTGCGCCGGTGTCGGCTATATGCTCGTATTACGCTCTGAAACGCGGATCGTCATACTCTTTCTGTGTGGATTGTAAAATTCAGTACGGCACTCCGGCGGAGCGCGGCTTTCTGGGCAAACTGTTCACTCAGGAAGGGACCTCTCAGGTGAGACTTCTGCTCGCTGTTTCCGTGGGGGTAACAATGTTTGCGTGGGTCTACTACTTCTACGCATACAACAACGCCAACATCAGCTCTTCGGACTTTTTCATGTTTTTTCTTGCGCCGCTTGCTCTGTTTATTATTTCGATAATATACATGGCGCTGCGCTACACCGGTCTCTGGAACTATTACAGCGCTTACATAGAGTCGAGCGCTCTGCGCAATGGCCCATACACCCTTATCAGATACCTTATAGTATGGGATAACTTTGTGTGCATCCTTCCTCCTGAAAACGACCCCGACAGAATAGCCGATATGCAGAGCAACCGCTATGACACCCCCGGAAGCATCTATATTCCGTCGCGCAAGGAGCTTAGCGTCAGTGCCGCCAATGATTACTTCTACAATAAGACCGGAGTACGCTTTGCCGACATCAGGTTCATGTACTCGACCATAAGCGGTAATGCCGATTACAACACCTTCCATTATCTGTGCTATGCCACAGACGAGGAGAAGCAACGGCTGCTCAAGGCTATGCCTTCGCTTGAATTCGTGTCGCTCGGCAAAATCAAGGAATTAATCAATTCCGGACGCACCAATCCGCTGTTTAGCGCTGAATTCATACGGCTATACACCATGGCCATGGCATGGAAGACGTATGATGCCGAAGGCAAGAGGCTCTACCGTATCAAACATTATGTGCCGACTTTCCGTATTCGCGACATCCACAAGTGGAAAGTCGATTACAACGACCCGCTGTGGCTCCGCATATCGCGTTTCAATCAGGACTCACCCCTCTACTCACTACGTAGATTATGGAAAAAGGTGAATGCATAGACAGCCGCTACCCGGTGATAACCGGTCCTACCGCTAGCGGCAAAACGGGACTTGCCGTAGCTGTGGCATCGGCTCTCGGCGGAGAGATTGTCAGCGCGGATTCGCGCCAGGTGTACTCCGGCATGGATCTCGGCACCGGCAAGGACCTTGAAGAGTACGGCAGCGTGCCGTATCACCTCATTGACATAGCTCCGGCTGGCTACAAATACAATCTCTACGAATATCTGCGCGACGCGCGCTCGGCAATCGCCGATATACGCTGCCGCGGAGCGCTGCCGGTGATATGCGGAGGCACCGGAATGTACCTCGAATCGCTGGTGCGTGGAATGAAGCTGCCGGAAGTGCCGGAAAATCCCACTCTGAGAGCGGAGCTTGAGGGCAAGACTCTTGAAGAGCTTACCGCCATACTCGCCTCCATGAAAGCGCTGCACAACACTACCGATGTTGACACGGCAAAGCGGGCTGTGCGCGCCATCGAAATTCAGACATATTATGCCGAGCATCCCGAAGTGCAGACTGACACCACGCCGGGCGAGCCGGACAGCAACGCGGTCATTATAGGAGTTGACATTGACCGCGAGCACCGCAGGCTGCGTATCTCGCAGCGATTGCGCTCGCGCATCGACAGCGGCATGATAGAAGAGGTGAAGCGGCTTCTCGATTCGGGAATTCCTGCAGAAAACCTTATTTACTACGGGCTGGAATATAAATTCGTCACTCTCTATCTCACCGGCGCTATGAGCCGCGAGGAGATGGTTTCTGCGCTTGAAATCGCCATACACCAGTTTGCAAAACGGCAGATGACATGGTTCAGAGGCATGGAGCGCAGGGGCATACACATCCACTGGCTGCCTTACGATATGCCCCGCAATGAATTTGTGGATGCCGTAAAACTCCTTCTTGTCCAATGAGAATCGCTACTCTCCTGCTCTACACGGTTCTGGCGCTTGCCGCACGCGCGGTTGAGCCGACACTGTTTTTTCACGACAGTCTCGACATTGTTTCCGACACGATTCTGACATTTCCGACTAATCCCAACGCAGCAACGGTTGCCCTGGAGACCCGCTACGCCCATCCGGCGCGCAAATCGTCAGCAGTGGCGCTTACATGGCAGGACGGAGCTTGGAGCGCAAGGCTGAATATCGACAACAGACACACCGACGATATGCTTGACCGGCGCGCCGGCGCACTGATTGTATCGCGCGCAGGAGGTTCCGACACCATAATAGAAATCAGGGATGCCGACATCCACGCCAAAGGCGAATGCTCGTTTGCGCTCGAACTGACCCAATACTGCGCTACACTGCTCGCCGGCAACATCACCCTGAAACCGATAGCACAGATAGCCGGCAGGTTCGACCCCACGCTGCCGGTGGCCATAGATGTGCGTGGCAGCGCGGAAATCATTGTAGCCTTGCTTGAAACTATTGAAGATCCGCGCAAACGCCTCGCCACAGCCTACAATCCCGACAGTCTGGCTACCGCCTGCCTCAACGCCGAAGCTCCGCAAGGCATCTGGAAATATCTCGACCGCGACACAGACTCAAGGATGGCTCTTGCCGGCGGCCGCTACACTCTTGCCATCGTCAAGCAAGAGGATAGCGACGGCTACGACATCATCTATCTCGACGGGGCGGAAACCCATGCCGACTCCTGGCAGCCGGGAATGAAAAAGGGAGAACTCATACCGACCATTTTTTCCGGCCATTATGACCTTATCTGGTACGACGCAGCCATGGAGCCGATAACACTTGA
>JAIDJW010000165.1 GCA_029052015.1 Paramuribaculum sp.
GAGAACGCTTGATAACATGGCAACACCAAGTTCAGTAAATGCGTAAGGATTCCTTCTCATACCCATCTTGACTGAATTGGACATCACAATTTGTGATTTCCAAATTTCAACCTCAATGTCTGTCATTTGAAACATGAAGTCCTCAGGGAATCGCTCGGCATTGCGTTTTACTGCCTGATTTAATACTCTTGTTTCAACTCCGTACATGGCGGCAAGGTCATAATCGAGCATGACCTTCTGCCCTCTGATTTCGTAAATTTTCCGTTGGATTATCTGCAGTTAGTTCATGATTTAGATTCAATTTAGGTGTCGGTTTGCCGCAATGCTGACAAATGATGAATATAATTGCGTAAAGATAGCAAAATCATCTGCAAATCATAGTAATTACAGTGATTATATTATTTTTGCACTTTGCTGATGCCACGTGCTGCGCGGTACGATGTACCGTTTGCGCGGGGCTATGATTGACTAGCCGACATGCGGCTCTTTGCAGCGCTGCAGCTTATTCTACCCGTAAAAATTCGCAGGTCCTATTTTCTGATAAAGTGGCGTTTTTTTAACGATGCTTAATAAACAGAGAAGCTCGGTCGGTTGGTTAACTGACTGAGCTTCTTTGTTTTGGCTTTTGAGCCGCGAGTGGGACTCGAACCCACGACCTTTTCGTTACGAATGAAATGCTCTACCGACTGAGCTATTGCGGCTGATTGTGCTTTGCGGGCACAAAGTTACTAATTATTCGCGTACTGGCGAGTGAATGTGACTTTTATTTTTGCCTTTTCTATGTCAAGCTCTACAATGGCGGGCTTGGTAACATACGGGCTTATGCTTGTGATGTAAGATGCTCCGCTCTGATAGTAGCCTGAAGAGGTTGTTTCGGTCTGGACATTTACCGGAGTGAGGGTGAATGTGTAGTCATCTGCTGTCAGTGATTGTTTTTCGAGCATGTCGATGATATACTGTCTCATATCAGGGAAGCTGTATGCTTTTTTTGATTCGCTGTAAGTTGCAAGAAATGCGATTTTGTTGTCGGTAATCTTGTTTTGATCGAAAAACTCGTTTTTCTTGGAGGTGAGCACCATAAGCACGTTTTCCGGCGGATTGATACCATAATCGTTGTCAACGGCGATAGCGGGAATGTCAATAGTGACTCCGTTGAGCACCGAGAGTTGTCCGGCATTATTGCGGTAGGTGTCTATGATAGCCTGTGTCGGAAATGTCATCTGCACTTCCATGCCGGCCGGTGCCACAATTATGGATTTGCCGGAATTTGCCATGGCGGCTATCTGCGGGCTGATGGTGAGGTCGATATTATTGTTGTTGATAACCTCGGGAGTAACTGCGAAGTATGAGCGCACCAGGTTATATACGGTATCGACTTCAACTCCGTTTACTGTGTCTTTCGCGTTTTTGCGATAATACATGTTCAGGCGTGTCTCGGAGATGTTGACAACGCGACCGGAGCCGAAGCTGTTGGTCACATAAATGCCGGGAAACCATTGTGCGAACTGCTCCGGCGATGCAAACAGGTCGGGATGCTGAAGATAGCTTGAGTAAAGTTCCTGTCCGTAGGAGCGGGGCAGGTTTACGCTTATGCTGCGAAACGACAGGCTGTTCAGGGAGTCGTTGTGCATTGCGTGACCGGTGTATATTTTGCTTCCTATCGGTTTGGTGGCGTCATAGTAGCCGGTCGGGTCGAAGTCGCTGTAAATCGGGGAGGGGAGCGCCTTGTTGAGGCGATAGACATCAAGCCCCATGGGCACAAGTGAGTCGCCGGTGAAATCGCCGGGAGTCATGAACATCACGAGTTTTATTGAATCGATCTGGTCAACGGTGACTCCGATAGTGTCTATTGACAGTGAGGGCATGAACTGGCTCACGAAGTCGGAGCTGAATGTGCCGAATTCTTTGGCGTCAAGCTTGCCTAACAGCTGGGTGATGGTTTTTGACTGGACGATTTTGTTGGCTACCGAGTGACCGGTGGCTACAAAAGAGCTGTCGATTATGATTTCAGTATCATCAGTGATAAGTGATGAGCCAATTGTTGAGGTGCCGTCCTCGCAGGCTGTCAGTGCGGCGGCAGCGAGGAGTATGCTTGAAATCTTGTTGATAAGTTTCATTTTGCAGATGGGAGGTATAGTCAGACTTCTTTGCTCTGTGACAGAGAGGCGTAGAACTCTGCATATTTGTCGGCATAATCATCTCCGTCGCTATATTCAAGGAGGGGTTTGCCGGTAGAACGTGCATATTCGATGATTTGGGGGTCAACGTCGGCCGACGCAACCACTATTGCATCAGCATGGTTTATGCCGAGGCGGTTTAGGGCGTCATTATCAGCTGCGGCTGTGCCGATAGCAGAAAGGTCGTCGTCGGTAAACTGCAGCATTTTCAGCTTTTCGAGCAGACGTGGGTCAAGGGTGTCGTCAAGTTTTTCCGACCGCAGCGCAAACACGGTCTTGGACTTCGCAAGTGCGGGGTCATCGTGATACATACGCTTGATATACATCGGCACTAATGCGGAAATCCATCCGGTACACTGTATGATTGCCGGGTCCCATCTCAGTTTTTTGACGGTTTCGATGACGCCGCGTGCAAAAAACATCATCCGCTCGTCATTGTCGCCCGGCGAGGCGATTGTCTCAAGCTCTTTGGCGCCTGCGCGCTGGAAGTAGTCGTCGTTGTCGATGAAATACACCTGCATGCGCGAGGGCTGGAGGGTGGCGACCTTGATGATGAGCGGATGGTCGCTGTCGTCTATGATGATATTCATGCCGGATAGCCGTATCACTTCGTGGAGCTGATTGCGTCGCTCGTTGATGCAGCCGTATTTGGGCATGAATGTGCGCACTTCAAAGCCTTTTTCCTGAATTTTCTGAGGAAGCTCTCTGCCATACAAGGCAAGAGGGCTGTCGGGCAGATAGGGTGCTATTTCCTGCGAAATGTAGAGTATTTTTTTGTTTTCCATCGACTGTGGATTGATGTTCTTGACAGTTTACGGTCGTGCAAAGGTAGTAATTTTTTTTGAATCGCGGCGACTCGAGGTTGCCATTAGTCGCCAAAAAAGCAGTTTATGGGGTGGAATTTGAGTAATAAGCGCTATCTTTGCATCAGATTTGTAATTACACATACATATATGCGACGCATAATTTTTCTGATTTTCATAACCTTTTGCGCGGTTTTTCCCGCGTTTTCCCAGAATCCTGACCCCATCAGGTGGCAGGTGACAGTGAAAATGACTTCGGCTACGGAGGGTACTGCTGTTTTTAAGGCGCGAATAACTCCCGGCTGGCATCTGTATGGTCTTAAGCTCCCTCAGGGAGGGCCGAAGGCTACAGTGATAGACGCATCGGCAAGCACAGGCATAAAATTTAGAGGTGAGCTTAAGGCTGACCGGCAGCCGCTGAAGGTGCATGACTCTATGTTTGACCTCGATTTGACATGGTGGGATGCAGACATAGCTTTCCGGCGCAGTTTTAAGGTGACTGATCCGGCAAACGCCCGCATTGCTGGCACAATCAATTACATGGGGTGTAACGACCAGACCTGTTCGCCTCCCAAATCACAGACATTCGATAAAAAGATAACCTTAAAATAATGACACGAAAGATATTGATATTGTGCGCATGGATGATTCTGTGCGCGGCAGCCGTGAGTGCGCAGATGGTGACTCCCGTGAAGTGGAGCGTTGATTCACGCATGACTTCGGATACCGATGGAGAAATACTTTTCAGTGCCTCTATAGAGGAGGGATGGCATTTGTACGGACTCTCCCTGCCGGATGGCGGTCCCAAACCCACATCTGTGACATACGACCGGCTCGACGGAGTGGAGCTGGTCGGAGAGCTGACTCCCTCTGTTGCGCCTATAGAAAAGGTTGACATGGTGTTTCATCTCAAGCTCAACTGGTGGGAGGGCGATGTGACCCTCGTGCAGAAATTCCGGCTCACCGGCGATAAAGGTTATGCTCTTGCCGGCACAATAACCTATCAGGGCTGCAATGACGGAAGTTGTATTCCTCCAACCCGCGAGCCCTTTGATGTGACTTCACAAGGATATGTCGCCGACGCAGCAGAAGAGGTTGCTGCGGAAAAGCAGGCGGCATCGGTCACACCGGTTGCCGGAGCATCGCAGGCAGACGATTCAAAATGGTGGGAACCGTTGGTCTTTCCCGTGTCAGACGGCACCGA
>JAIDJW010000166.1 GCA_029052015.1 Paramuribaculum sp.
GGGGAGGGAGGGGGGGGGAGGATGGGGTAAGGTGGTTTGTTGTAATGTGCTGATTTTATGAGATGTTGGTTCAGTAGAGTTTATTGGAGTTTATTTGGATAAATGAAAAAGTGTGCGTAAATTTGTGCGCATATTTTTAATTACGCACATATGGCAGTAAGGTTTTATTTGGACAGTAGAGAGGGTAAGAATAATGAGAGACCTATTCGCATCAGCGTCTGCATTACGGGGTCGAGGTTTATGACTTCGACGGGTATAAGTATATCGGAGAGTAAGTGGGATGTGGATTCCAGGAGGGCGCGCAAGGGCGTGAGGAATGCGGCCGGGCTGACTTGGGCGGTGATAAATTCCGTACTGGATAAGATGGTGAATCATTTTTCGGCCTTGGAGAATGATTGCTTTGTGAGTAAACGTGTAATGACGGTGGGCGATTTGAGGCGCGAGTTTACTGAGTCGTTCGGGCGCAAGCAGTCGGTGCGGCCGAATAAGTCCGAGACTCAGGTTTTTTGGGAGCGTTGGGCGGAGTTTGTTGAGGAGATGAGTGTGGCAAATTCGTGGACCAAGGCGACGTGCCAGAAGTTTGCGGCGCTAAAGAAGCATATTTTGGATTGGGATTCGAGGGTGACGTTTGAGGCGTTGACGGAGAGAGCTCTGCAAGGTTTCGTCGCATATTTGCGCGATGATCTGCAGATGAGAAATTCGACTATCGGTAATCAAGTAGGGTTTTTGAAGTGGTTTTTGCGTTGGGCTACGGCTAAGGGTTACAATAGGAATTTGGCGTTTCAGGCGTTTTCTCCGAAGCTGAAGACTGCTGCGAATCAGGTTGTGTTTTTGGAGTGGCAGGAGTTGATGAAGGTGTATGATTATGTAGTCCCGGCTAATGGTGCGCGCGTGGAGCTTACGGATATGGAGGGCAACAGGTACGTGAAGACTGTGCACGATTCGGCGGCTATTGCTAAGGCTCGCGATATTTTTTGTTTTTGCTGTTTTACTTCGCTGCGTTATTCGGACGCGGCTAACCTGAAGCGGGCGAATATCAAGGGGGATGTTATGACGATTACGACGGTGAAGACGGCGGATACGATTACGATTGAGTTGAATAAGTATGCGAAGTCTATTTTGGAGCGTTACGCCGATAGGGATTTCGGCGGCCGCGCTTTGCCTCCGATGACGAATCAGCGGATGAATATATATCTGAAGGATTTGTGTGAGTTGTGCGGGTTTAATCAGCCGATAACACGTACGTTTTACAGGGGGAGCGAGCGTATTGACGAGACGTTGCCGAAGTTCGAGTTGATTGGTACGCACACGGGGAGAAGGACGTTTATTTGCAATGCGCTGTCGTTGGGTATACCGGCGGAGGTTGTTATGAAGTGGACCGGCCATTCGGATTATAAGTCGATGAAGCCTTATATCGATATTGCGAATTCGACGAAGGCGAAGGCGATGGAGCTGTTTAATCGACTGTAGCGGCGCGTTGGGTCTATAAGTAGATGGAGTAGAGGGCGGCGGATTAGGATTCGTCGCTGAGGTCGCGCAGTCGGTCTTCGATGGTATGTACGGTGGCAGCGGCGTTGAGGTCGACGTCGATGGCTTTCATTTTTGGGGTGTGGAATTCGAGCAGGCGGAGTTCGGCGTTGACGCGGTCGTTTGGGCTTAGGGCAATCATATCGGCTTCGAAGTCGGACATTGTCACGGGGTTGCCTTTGGTGTCGGTCAGGGGGATGATGTCGATGACTTTGTAGACGTTGCCTTCGGGGTCTTCGGTGAGGCGTTGCCGCTGGATTTCGCGGGGGTTGCCGGTGATGGGGTCGGTTTGAACGCGGGGTTCGAAGTATTGGAGGCTATGTGCGCGAAGATAGCCCTTCAGCGGGTTTTCTTTGTTTGGCGTGCCTTTTTTGCGGCCGCCGGTTTTTCGTCCGAGTGCCATTTTATTTATGTGGTTAAAGTTAATCAGTGAGTGCAAAGATAAGATATTAACTTAGCAGACTGAATTTAAGTTTAACTAATTGATTGAGATTACAGCATGGTTGGCAGTATTATCAGTTCTGGGCTTGCGGTGGCGGGCAGTATTTTCGGTGGCATTTCGGCATCACAAGCGGCTAAGAAAGCGAAAGAACAGATTGAGTCGCAGCGGCGTAAGAACCAGGACTGGTTTGACAGAGAGTATAATGAAGACCCGACGCAGAGGGCAAGTGCGCAGCGCATTTTGCAGATGACGGAGGAGTCTATTCGCAAGCGTAACCGCGAGGCTGCCGGCATGCAGACTGTGATGGGCGGTACTGAGGAGAGCGTTGCGGCCGCTAAGGAGGCTAACAATAAGGCGCTGGCTGATGCAGCTTCGCAGATTGTTGTTGCTGATGAAGCGCGTAAGGAGCAGATGAGGGAACAGTTCCAGCAGAAAGATAACCAGTATGCGCAGCAGCTTGTTGGGATTGAGCAGCAGAAGGCGGCTCAGATAGGTCAGGCCGTTGGCGGCGTAGCGAGTGCAAGCGCTGGTATTGCCGGTGCATTTTGAGAAGTAATTGATGGTTGATTATGGAAAACGAGGATAAGAATACAGGGATGCTGACGCCAGAGGAGATTGCTGAGCAAGGGCGAGCTGAGCGCGGGTATGTGTCCGGGACTGGCGGTGATGGCGGGGTTAAGGTGCTGACGCCAGAAGAACTGGCGACTAAGGGGCGCGAGCTTGCTGACATTGAGTCGGGCAAGACAAGGTTTAATCAACAGCCATTTGTCGAGGAGACTGTGCAGATTGACACGAGTGTCCCTGAAAAAACAATGGCCGGGGTGTCGGAGCAGAATGCTGCCGAGGTCGACTCATCTTCGCTTACGCCAGAGGAGATTATAGAGGCTACGGCCGGTGATGACGCAAAAATCAAGGCATATAGGGAGTTTTTGGCAGGGCTTGAGCCTCCAGAGACCAAGGAGCAGCGTGAAAAGCGCGAAAGGCGTGAGCGCAGGCGCCGCAGGATTGCGGCTATTGGCGACGGCCTGACAGCTCTGAGTAATTTGTATTTCACCACTCAGTATGCTCCGGATATGTATCGGCCCGGTAACGGCCAGTTGGAGAAAGTATCGGCTTTGCAGGAGAAGCTGCGTCAGCAGCGTGAGGCTCAGAGAGCCGCATATTTCAGGCTGGCTATGGGGCTGGGTGATGCTGAGAGTGGCAGGGCGCGGACGCTGCGGGAGATGAAGGCGCAGAAAGAAGCCCGAGAGCTTGCTAAGGAGAAGGCTAAGCGCGATGCGATGTTGGCTCCGGTAATTTATGATACAAGGGTCGCTGAGTTGGACGATGCAAAAAATAAGGCCACAATCAGCGGTGAACGCGCCAAGGTGGCTCCGCAGGTTGCGCAGAATGAGGTTGAGGCCGGCGAGGCCCTGATTGGGCAGCGCAAGGCGTCGGCGCGTGCGAGTCACGCGCAGGCGGGCGCGAGTGCTGCTCGGTCTAAGTATTATGGCAGGCAGGGCTTCGTGGGCTCGCTGCCCGACGATAGCGGAAAGATGGTGGACTATTATTCTAAGGCGGATTATGAGGCTCGCATTGCACAGCTTGTCAAGCAACACGGCGTTCATACGCATCAAGTAGTGAAAACAGAAACGACGCAGTACGACCGCAATGGCAGGAAGAAGGGAAGTTCGAGCAAAGCTGAGCCGCGCAAAAAGGCGGCCGCCGAACTCGCGGGCGAGGTCATATCTAAATCGCAAGAAAAAAAAGGCAAGGGGTATGGCGATGACGCTCCCGCCGATAATGAAAAAACGCAAAATAAGGGCTATTGATTATGGCACAGAACGATAAGAACTTACAGGGAGTATATAACACTCTAAAGAAAGAGGGCTACAATCCGCCTGCTTATGATGAGTTTGTCAAAGATATGCAGGATGACAAGAATTTGCAGGGCGTGAGGAACACGCTTGTGAAACACGGGTATACTCCGCCGGAGTTCAGTGAATTCAAGTCGGATATGTTTGGGGCACCCGCCGTGGACGTGCAGGAGTCGGCATCGGCTGCAGAGGGGCCAAGGCAGCCGATGCTCAATCCTGAGGTTGCTGCAGAGATGGAGGGCCGGCCTCTGGAGGGCGGTTGGCAGCCGACGGTTGAGCAGTACGTGTCAGGAATGGAGGCTGTAAGGCAGGGTTATGACGCCGCGAAACGTTCAATGGATGTGCGCGAGGCTGCGTTTGGCCATATGGTAGAGTTGAACACTGCCGAGGGCCAGAGGAAGGTGCGTGACGCGCGGGAGCGTGCGATGATGCATGGTGTAGCCGGCGAGGTTGTCGGTGCAAGGCGCCACGCCGCCAAAGCCGAGAATGACACGGAGGGTGGCGCGGTTGTGGAGCAGCCGGCAGAAGTTGCTGTGACTCCGAATAATGTTGTTGCTCGCGATGTCAAGCTGAATCAGCAGACGGGGCAGTGGGAGACGGTGTGGCAGTTGCCTGACGGTAGCTTGACAACCAACCAGCTTGAGGCCGAGCGCTGGCAGGGTGATGTCAACCGGATTGTTGACCAGCGGCGCAAGGCTGAGCAGGCTGCCGATATGTCGGTTGGCGCACAAATACGTCGTGCCGAGGCCGAGCTTGCTGAACTCCGCAAGCAGCTCGACGAAAGTGCTTCTCGTGTGCATAGGGAATGGGCGGAGGATTACGAAAAGAACGACGCCCCTCTTGCCGCCGTCTTCGCGGCCAATACCTATGTGCCACGTCAAACCGCCGACAAGGAGAACTCCGCCCTGCGTGTCGCTATCCGTCAAAGGGAAGAACAGCTCAAGAACTTGTACGAGGAACGAGACAGGCAGATTGGCAAGGACGTAGGCTTTTGGCGTGGATTTGGTCGTACTGTCAGCGACGTGCGCACATGGGATTTCGGCACAGGCGACCTTTTGGACGCTATGACCATGCTTAATGCCGACAAGTATGCCGCCCCCGACGCTACCGAGGGAGAAAAACGCGCCGGTCAAGAAATGCTCAAAGCCATATACGACAATCAGCAAGTCGAAGAAATGTATGGCGGCAACGCTTCTTTCTGGAACAGGGCAGGTGTTATGACCGGCTATATGCCGTCGTTCATGCTCGACTTTGCACTGACCGGTGGCGGTTATAAAGCTATCAACGTCGCAGGAAAGGCAGCAGCTCGTGGCTCAGTCAAGCTGATAGGCGAAGCGGCCATAAAGGAAATGACCGAGTTAGGCGTGAAGGCCTATGCGAAGAAATACGGTATTCGTGGTGTAGGTCGAATGGCAGAGAATTGGACTATCAAAGCTCTTGGCACGACCGCAGACGATTTGCTTATTCGCGCCCCGCTTATGACAAACACCGTACAGGCCGGAAAGACAACCGCAGACATCATCGACCGCAAACTTGGCAATGTTGTTGTCGACGGAAACGGTAACTACGACTTCTCCAACGATGAAACTTGGGGCAGTGCCATTTGGCAGGGCGAGGCTAACGCTATCATCGAGAACTACTCGGAAATGTTCGGCGCGCACCTCGACAGCGTTGTACCGGCTCTTGCAAAGACTTTCGGCGGCAAGCGTATCAGTGGTATGCTTGCGAGAGCCAATGCGTCGGGTTTCGGTAAAATCCTTGAGACTACTCGGAAACGGTTTCAAAGCCTCGGTGTGTCTGACTACTTCGGTGAGGTTAGCGAAGAATACTATGGCCAGTTATGGCGCACCATGCTCAATCTCGACGACGCATACACCAATGTGCCTGTCTATGATGAACAGGGCAATCAGGTACTCGACGCACAGGGCAACCCCGTTTACGAGCGTAAGAACCTATTGTTTACAGGCAAGTTCCACGGCGACATTTGGGGCGGCATGGCCTTGTCTATGGGCTTAATGGGTTTCTCAAAATATACTATGGCAGGAGCGGCCTATGGTGGTCAGCGTATGATTTCCGGTATGGCCTATGCTAACATGAAGCATCAGGTCAATGTGGCCGACCGTGTGGCCGCTGAAATCTTCACGCCTGAACGCTGGGAACCTATCCGTGAAATCATCGACAACACCACCAATGACGACATCGGCACACTTGCCGAGAGCATGGTAAACGACCCGAACCTCTCCGACGAGGAACGTGCAGCGGTCATGGAGTATATGGAGCGCAGCTTAAATCTCCGTGGCCTCAACCTCGGCGCAATGGCGCAGAGCCGTGGCGCAGAAGATGAGGAAGGTGTCGAACTGCCTACTCCCGTCGAATTGGATATGGATAACGAATTCAGTCAGTCCTACATCGACGGCTACGAGGCTTCCAGCCCGCAGGAAATGGCCGATGCACAGAATATGTACGAGTATCAGCGTCAGCGAGCCGAGGGCATGTTTGAGCCGAGTGTGCTTGAGTCGCTCGACGGCAACCCTGTTGCCACTCTTATGGATATGTCGCAGACCGGCCTCTATTCACAGGAAGAAATCGACGCAGCCCGTGACTACATCAACGCCAAGACCGTGCGCGACGGCATTCTGCAACGTGTCAATGACAACATCGACGAGCAGATTGCCCAGAGCGACGCGATGATAAATGCTCGTGTCAACCCTGCAAGCGGCATGATACAACCTGCCATTATGGGACTCGACGACCGTCAGGTGTACGTTGTCGGCGGTTCACTCGCTATCAATCCCGACGGAACAATCGACCGCGAGGCTTCCGACGAGAGCATTGTCGTCCGTGACGCAGTGACAGGTGAAGTTGAATTTGCCGACCCGAAGTCTATTGTGTCTGCCGGTGAAGCTATCGACCCCGAAATGGAAAAGGCTATGGCCGTCGATAACATACGCCAACAGGCGGCACAGGCCGCAGCCGACGCGCTGAACGGCGTTTTGCCTCTAAATCCGGGTGATGTTGTTCCTATTATAGCAGGTGGAAGTCCGACAACATTCACGATTGTTGGCCCTGCGATTGATGAACAGACACAATCGCCAATTCCCGATACGTTTGTAGTTGAATGGCTGAATGGCATACAGACTTCTCTCACAAGAGAACAGATACAAGCCTACGCTGATGAGGAAGCCATTGCCCGACTCAACAACTTCGAGCAGCAGCGTGGAGCCGAGCGCGCACAGCAACATGCTACCGAGGCCGAAGCTCTGCGTCCGCAGTTTGCCCTCAACGATGAGTTTACCATACTCAACGACAATGGCACTCCAATTCGCGGCTCGATCACAGCCGAACTCGACGAGGACGGCATAGTGGAAATCCACACCGAGGAACCTATCAACGGCAACCATGTGAACCGCTTTACCCCTGCCGAACTTGAAGAAATGTTCGACACCTACAACGGTCAGCCGGTTAATATACCTGTTCCCGAAACTGAGGAAACCGTTCCCAATATTGAGGAAAACCCTAATATTGCCGGGCAAAAAAGTGAAAATTCCACTGAAACCGTTCCCAATCCTGAAGAAACCGTCGAAATCGAAGCTCAGCAATCTGCCCTGTCTCGTGTTCCTGTTGACGAGCAAGGTCAGCCCAAATACGAAGAAGCCGACCCCGACACAGCTTGGTATGCTATCGTTGAACAGGCACAAGGAGACGAGGCCACAGCCGCCGAAGTTGTTGCCGACATCGTTGCAGAGCGTCAGGACGACTTCAATGCCGCAGAAAAGGCACTCAGCAAAACAAAGGAAGGCAAGCCGGAGAAGCGCAAGAAGGGCGACCCCGCACCCACAATGGCGGAACGTATCGCGGCCAAGAATGCCGCCAAAGAAGCACTCGCCGAGGCACAGGCTATCCGCGACCGTGCGAAAGCCGCCCTCGACCATTGGAAGTCGATTGCCGGTACAAAGCAGCGTCGAGAGAATGAACGCCGAAGCGCAGAGGACGCAGAGGCTCGTCGCCGTGCTGCGGAACGTGCAGCAGAGGAAGCTCGACTGAGGGCAGAACGTGAGGAAGCAGAGCGCATCGAGCGCGAAGCACTCAACGGTGTGCCTGATTGGAATGTCGATACTCCTGCCGACGCTCGTGCGCGTGGCTACCGCCGTAACGGACCGCAGAAAGTTGACCGTCCTGAAATCATCGACAATCACGCTATCGGCAATTCAGTCGAGGTCAAGTTTGGCGACGACGTTATGCCAACAGGTAACATCGCCATTATCGAAGCCTCGCAGTTGCAGCCGAGCCACCGCGACGGCCAGCGCAACCCCTATCACTTTCTCGACGAAGCACAGCCCAAAGAGCGCAAGGACGCGGCAAGCCGTTTCGCAGCTGCCAAGATTGCCGAGGGTATGCGTCCTGAAGAAATCACTTCGAGTGTTACCGCCTTTACCGGCGCACCGAGTATCAACGCTCGTGGCGAGGTTATTCAGGGCAATAACCGAAGCGAAGCTCTCCGACTCATGTATGAGAACTATGCGCAGTCGGCCGAGAGCTACAAGCAGTATCTTATCGACCATGCCGCAGAGTTTGGTCTTACTCCTGAAGCTATCGAGGCATTTGAACAGCCGGTACTCGTCAATATGCTCGACGTGTCGGACGAGAACGCCATTACACTCGGCCAATATGTCGCACAAGATACCGAGAGCGGCGGCATTGAGCGTATCAAGCCCAGAAACGCAGTGCAGAAAATGGGCGACAAGATACGCACGTTTGCTAATCTCCTGCTCCGCTCTGCCGATGATGAAGCCACATTTGCGCAGCTCGTCGACGCGAACGGCATTAACGTATTGAAGTGGATGAACCAACAGGGTTACATCACCAACACCCAATATGCAAGTGCTTTCGACAGCAAAGGCAACCTGACAGCCGAAGCGGCCAACGACCTCAAGGGTATAATGTATCAGTCAATCTTCACCGGCGGCAGCACTCGCCTTGAAGAAATGTTTAACAAAATGCCCGCCAAGGCACAGCGAGCTATCCTCGCGACGGCATTCCGTGACCACGACAGCGCGTATGCGGATCGCATGATTAGCGAGATACAGCAGTCGATAATCGCTTTTGACGCTCTCATGAGTTTTAAACAATTCCACGACGCTTCCAATGCCGAGGCTACACAGAACGCCGTCGAGGCATGGAAGAAACAGTTTGCCTTTGACGATGTTTCGGGCGAGCCTTATCTACCCTCAGAAACTTTCAGTAACTTTGCACTCGCACTTGCGGCCATGTATAAGGGCAACACCCAAAAGCATATTCAGTCGGTATTCAACATGATGTATGACATTGTGCAGGGTACTGAACAGGATAATCTCTTTGAGGCCGCAGACAAGACCCCGAAACCTCTTGCCGAGGCCATACGCCGTGTGCTTAATCTCGAATATCAACCCATAGTAAACCCCACAACTGACAATGGAACAAATGGAAGTACTGTATTGGACGTCGATAGTGAAGACGGCCAAGATGGGCGACCCGGAAGCAGTGGAAACACTGACGGCGCAGAACAAAATCCGCAAGCAGCAGAACCGGCCGACGGTGGAACAGGAACTGCAAGCGATAGCGGACAAGGGGGCGAAGTAGCCACCGAGGAAGCGACCGACAACGCGACCGAGCAGCACAACTTTGACGACCTCGACGACTCCGCGTTGGCCGAGCGCATTGACGTGGCCGACGATGATTGGACCGAGGGCGAGGGTCAGACACCCACCTACAAGCGCACAATCACTATCGACGGCAAGCACAAGGTCATTCAGATAGACGAGCCTGACGGCAACGGCTTCTATACCGGCTCACGCTTCGAGTATCAAGGTGAAAATTTCGGTATCCTTACCGAAGTGATAGACCTAATCGACGGCAACACAGTCTGCCCTGTCTGCGGTAAACGGCATATACCTAATTATAAAAATCAAGATGTAGTTTGCCCTCAATGTGGCACAGACCTGAGTGTGTTTCGTCAAATAGACCAACTGTCAGATGAAGAAGCCGCAAACGTAGCTAATAATCTTGGACTTTTCAATGAAGACGGAACGCCCAAATCGCTTCAAGAACTCGTAAAAGCAGCCGAGGCTGAGGTCAACACCGACCCTACTGAGGCGCAGAAGGAAGCGCACGAGGTTGATGACGGGGGCTTGGATAAAATAAAAAGGCAGGCCGAACGTGAGGACGGGCAACTCCTCATACTGCCCTCCGAAGCAACGGAGGAGGCCGGTGCCCTTTCCGGCCCTACGTTCGACTCGCCATCTGACGGCAAAGATAGTGTTTTGCCGTCAGATAAACAAGAGAACAGCTCTGAAAGTTTGGCGGATGCTGACGGCGCGCGAGCTCGTGCGCCGCAAGGAACCAAGCCGACCGATGGTGCAGGCGAGCAGAGGATTGAAGATTTCGGCGAAAAGCTTGCCGGCGCCCGCAAGGACGCCTTGCGCGAGGTTGCAAAATCGATTGAGAATGTGTCGGTGCAGTCGTTGGTAGAACTTCCGATTTCGAAAGCATTCAAGAGACCAAATCTGAAAAAGATGGTGGAGAGCGGGGCTATCAGCGACGAGGATGCTGTTATGGCTGAGGCGATCATGCAGGGAATTGTGTATGCACAAAGAAAGCCGGTGCTGACGCGCCGCCAGAGCAGCAAGAAGGAGATTGCGGCATGGGCCGAGAAAACTTATAAGGGCATTGAGCTTCTTGGCGAAATACTGAGCGGTGACGAGAGTCGCAAGAGTGCGGCTTTGGCCAGTTATCGGTCTGAGCTGGAGGCAGAGCGCGAGCGGGCGAATGAGTTCGTGGCGAGGCTGCGCGAGTATAATCCGGGACGTGTGTATGGGGATGTGACGGAGATGCCTGACGGGGTTAGCGTGACGGCACGGGTGCTGGCGGGCATTGGGCATCGTCCCGGCGAGAAGGTGGTGTTGCCGCTGACAAGAGTGAGTCTGAGCAGCACCATGCAAAGCTATGATGTCGAGGCCGCCGGAAAGCAGGGGGCATTGTGGTTTAAACGTCGGCATGACACTCTGGACGAAGCGATTGAAACGATGGTGCTCGCGGCGAAGCTGGCTCGAGGAGATAAGGACGTAGAGTTGCCGCAGGCGCACTTCGGAGTTCAGGGGGTAGGTACGCGACACTCTGAGCCTACTGGTAAATTTGTGGTGGCATATATGCAGGGCAATAGGTATAATGTCACGACCAAGACATTTGATTCAGAAGTTGAAGCCGAAGCGTTTGCCAAAGAAAAGGGGGGCCGAGTGCATGCCGAGCAGCGCTACACGAGCGACTATGACGGGTATGTAAACACGGTTGTTAACCCGCTGACGGGCAACAAGCATGTAATAGGCGAGACGTTTGGCAGCAGAGTTGAGGCCGTGGCATGGCTTGATGAGAATCACGATGAGGTCAATCGCCTTGCCTTGGAGGCTATAAGCAACGAGATGGGCACAAAAGGCGAGAAGCGGGCGCATTTTTATGTTACGAGCAGCTGCAGCCGCAATGCCGGGAAAGTGGTTTACAGCGTGGTGGAAGACAATAAGGCGAGCGCGTGGCCGTTTGTGCAGGACTTCGACAGCCGCAAGGAAGCCGAGGAGTGGCTGGCTATGAACCTTGAACGACTTGAGCAGGAGAGGAAGGCGCGCCGAGACCGCGAGCGGTCTATTGTGTATTACAACACGAAGGGTGAGCGTAGTGGCGCCGATTTCCGCAATGGCCAGGATGCCAGCCCTGAGATGTTTGGCGAGGCTTTCGGCTTCCGCGGCGTGCAGTTTGGCAACTGGACGAACGATGCGGACCGACAGGCCGCGCTGAATGAGGCGTATGATGCCTTGCACGACATGGCGGCAGCTCTCGGGATAAGCCCGCGGGCTGTGTCGCTTGACGGCGAGCTCGGGCTTGCTTTCGGTGCACGCGGCACGGGGCGAGCGGCGGCGCACTATGAGCCCGTGGAAGTGGTAATCAACCTTACGAAGACGCAGGGTGCAGGCGCATTGGCACACGAGTGGTGGCATGCGCTGGATAACTATCTGTCGCGCCGTGCAGGCATATCGATGGGTTATGCAAGTGAACGTCATGGTATAGAGAAGATGCACCCTGAGGTCTCCGCAGCGTTAGACGGACTGATGTCGGCCATCTCGGGTTCGGATTATGCGAAACGTAGTGCTGACAAAGGTGACTATTGGGGCCGAAGAACGGAGGTGATGGCGCGCCTGTTTGAGACGTGGATTGCCGAGCGTCTTCGTGGCAATGGCCAGAGCAGCCCGTTTCTTGCGCCCGGAGCAAGCGAGTCGGCGCAGAGGTTGTATCAGAGATTCAACTATGTCGCATATAGCGCCAACGAGCGTCGCGTTGCCAAGCGAGAGGGGCGTGAACCGGCGATAATGAGCGAGGATGAATTTTATAAGACCCCCCAGTCGCTGAGCGGATATCCCTATCCCACCAGAGAGGAAGTGGCGGAGTTCGATTCGCGCTTGGGGGCCTTTTTCGGGGCATTGGCGGCGCGCGAGGTGTCGAGCGGGAGCATGGCAGAGGAGCGTGGCGGCCGGTATGGCAGACGAAATGTGACGAATGCGGGGCTGAATCTGTTTGATTGGGCAGATGCAGAGGAGCGTCTTCGCCGCCGCGGGACGGAGCCGACGGAGGAGAGCCGTGCAGCTGAGGATGCGAATGCGGCGCTGGATTCGTATGCTGCGAGCTATATGGAGTATTTGGAGCGCAGCGAGGGGCTTGATGCGGAGCTTTCGAAGACGGACGCCGAGAGCACAGAGGGCCGCGAACTTCAGGAGCGCCTGGCACATGAGGAGGCGTTGCTGCTTGAGCAGCGGGGCCTTTTAGAGGACGCTCTGCGGGAATATTATGCGCGGGAGAATACGCCGGAAGATGCTGCGCGCATAGCGCGGGATATGGTTTGGCGTGTGCAGGCTGAGGTGGAAGTGCGCCGCAACCGTAGGCAGTTATTGAGCGACGTGCTTGCCGACAATGACGTCGAGGGACAGCTGGAGAGCGCTCCTACCGTGTCGGAGGGCGTGAGTGTAAAGAGTGCGGGCGGACGTATCAGCTATAGCGCACAGGGTCATCTGCCGGATGCTGCGGCGGGTGAGTTTGCGTATGTTGAGCGTCAGTTCAGCCGAACGGGTGAGTTTGGATTCACTGGCAACAGTGTGATCAGAGACCGCGGCGATGTGGCGTATATGTTCAGGGCGCTGGAGGATTATTCGATAGAGCATGTCTTTGCGGTGTTTGTGAAAGATGGTCGGGCGAATGTGTTGCATATAGGCATGGGTGGACCGACGTCGAGTTTCGCCGACATGGGAGCCGTGAGGGCTGGCGTGGATGCCTTTGGCGCGGATGCGATATATCTGGTGCACAACCATCCGTCGGGGTACCTTGTGTCAAGTCATCCCGACCGGGCTCTGATGAAGACGCTGGAGACGGCATTTGGCGACAAGGTGCCGGTGGAGGGCATAATCATCGACACGACATCGGGGCGCTACACGGTGTTTGACAGCCAAAGTGACCGAGGCAGCTTTGACCGAGACAGGAGCGGAGCGGACTCGGCTGTGGATGTGATGCAGTTTGACCGGGTGGAGCGCCATGGCGGAGGTAGCGAGCGCATCGCAATAGCGAATTCGGATGATGTGGCACGGTATGTGGCGGAGCGACGTCTTGGCGGCGGCGATAAGGTGAGCTACCTGATACTGTCGAACAGAAACGAGGTGGTGGGCAATTTCCACACCGGCTACAGTTCGATAGACGAGCCGGGGCTTGCCGAGGAGCTGGCGAGCGTGGCGACGAAGTATGGCGGCACGCGAGTGATAGTGTATGGCAACACGACTGTGAAGGGTGCGTCGGCTCTCGGCGATGCGGTGAAGAGGCATAGTGCCGGTGGCATAAGGCTGCTGGACGCTATGGCGATAGATGACCGCAGAGTTGTGAGTGCGAATGACGAGGGATATCTGCAGGATGAGGGCGCGACGACGTATGGCGTAGCGGATGCCGGGGCGATGTCGGGAACCGACCAGTTAAAGCGCGATTCAGTGGCTTTGGAACGTATGCCGGCAGGGATGCGCTCGGCGGCTGAGGCATATCTGGCAGAGTATCCCAGCGCTCCGCTCGTGATGGTTCGTGATGAGGCAGATGTTGATTCGCTGGAGTTGCCGGAGAGTGCTAAACGCGCCTTGCTCGCAGTGATGAATGAGGCAGATACTATGGGTGGTTATTGCAGATATGATGGGAAAATTTATATCTTTGCAGGCCACGGAGCAGAAAACGAGATACCTAAGACGCTGCTGCACGAAAATGTACATGGCGTGTTCGGGATTCTTGGAGCAAAAGCCGATGAGTTTGCGGACGTTTTTGCGAGCAAGGTGAGCAAGCTGCCGAATGCAGACGGCTTTATGGGCAAGCTGTATGAGGCACTGTCTGACGGATATGCCGGTGATCGTGTAAACGAGGAGTTTCTGGCATATGTATTGTGTTTTGCACATGAGCACAAGTCGATGCGAAAGGCGATCGTCAGGCCGCTGAGTGAGAGTGAAAAGGAATTTTTTCAAAATGAAATTTTAAACAGACTGTATGGCACAGACAAAGAGAGCGGGCTGGACCGAGGATGGCATGCTTCATCGGTTCACGAAGGAGAGCAAAAAGATAATGGACGCCCTGGAGACGGAGGCGAGCAAGTTCGAGCAGGAAGAGCCGCCGGAGGAGTAGATGTTTCCGCCGACGACGATGTTGTTTATCGCACTTCATCCGAAATCGACAATGAATACCCGAATTGGCTCGACGGTACCACAACCGAGAGCGGAAAGCACTCAACGCAGGTAGAGGGTACTCGCAAAACTTATGGAAAAGTTGGCGATTGGATAGAGTCTAATCTTGGCAAAGACGTAGCCATACTTGATGCATCTTCCGGCATGGGCTACGGTACGGCAGACCTGCGCGAACGCGGTTTCAATATTGAAGATGTTGAACCCTATCAGAGCGAACAACGCAAGGCCAATAACCCAGCCACCTATGACAGCTACGGCAAGATAGACAAACAGTATGACTATATCATAAGCAACGCTGTCCTAAACGTTATCCCCGATGATTGGCGACGCGATGTATTGCACGACATGGCTTCTCGCCTTAAGGCTGGTGGACGTTTGTTTATCAACACCCGAAAAGCCGGAGAAGAAAAGGGCATCAAGGACAAAATTGAACTTGACTCTCCGCGTGAGGTACTCGTAAAGCGCAACGGAAAAATTGCATCATATCAAAGGTTCTTTACTCCGAAAGAGCTTAAAGAATGGGTGGAGTCTGAACTTGGCGGAGAATATGCCGTCGAGATAGCGAATGAACGCAATTCCGGGACGAAAGGATTAGCAGCCGTTGTAGTCACACGAAACGAAACTGTCAACAGGCAGGGCGACGGCTACGGCGCATACAGCGACGCAGAGGTATCGTTTGCCAACGACCCTGTTTCAAAGGTCATGGGCAAAAACCGTTTCAGCAAGAAACGTCAGGCCGAGTTTGCCGCCCGTGAGCGTCAGCGAATGGTGACCCGTATTCAGGAGCTTGCCGAGCGTATGCGCCTCGACAACGTGGAGATTATCACCGACGCTTCACAGCTTGAGGGCAAGAGAGCCAAAGCAAAAGGCTTCTACAACAAGCGCACTCGCAAAATCACTATCGTTATCCCGAATAATGTCAGCACTATCGACGCAGAGCAGACACTTCTCCATGAAGCCGTGGCACACTACGGCCTACGTCAGCTTTTCGGTGAGCAGTTCAATACGTTCCTCGACAACGTATATGAGTCTGCCGACGAGAGCATACGCCGCAAGATAGCAGAAATGGCAGCTCAAAACGGCTGGGACTTCCGCACCGCAACCGAGGAATATCTTGCAGGTCTGGCCGAAGATACCAACTTCAGCGAGGCGCAGAGCTATACAGGTTGGTGGTCGAAAATCAAACGCCTGTTCCTTGATATGCTCGAAAGCATAGGCTTCGAGGGCTTCCGCGATAAGGTGGGTGTTGTCTTGACCGACAACGAGCTTCGCTATATCCTGTGGCGCAGCTACGAAAATCTTGCAGAGCCGGGACGCTACCGCAGCATACTCAGCGAGGCCGCAGACGTGGCAAAGCAGAGTGATCTGAAAGTCGGCAACTATGCAGAGCAAGGTGTTGAAGCAGAATATGCCGCAGAGGGCGACTTGTACCGTTCAGGCGACTTCTCGCCCCGTGACCGTGTGTTTGCCCGCTATGCCTACGAGAGCATGGTGAGAAGCGGCGGCTATCAGTTCAAAGAGGCCGTTCAGGATAGTATGTTAGGGCTTAAGAAACTCTATCAGGCAATCCTCGGTCGAAAGACCCGAATTGAAGATGTCCCCGGCTTCGAGAACGCCTACCTGTTTGAGAACCGCATGAGCAGTATGAATGCCGGTGAACAGCACGAATACTTCCAACGCTACATGCAGCCGCTTCTGCAAGAGATTGGCCGCATAGCCGGAGCCAACAAGCGCAAGCGCAGGGAGCTGACCGACTACATCATGGCAAAGCACGGCCTTGAACGCAACGAGTATATGCGCAACGAGGCAGCAGCCAACGGCGAGGACACCGACCGCGACTTTGCCGGTCTTCTCGGACTGACAGGCGAAGCCGATTGGCAAGCCGCCGAGGACACCGCACGGCAGTGGGTTGACGACTACGAGGCGATGTATGACACCGCCGCCCTGTGGGAAGCTATCAACAAGGCGACAAAGGCCACACTCGAAAAGGTATATCTTTCAGGCATCATCAGTAAGGATACTTACGAGAAGATACTTGGAATGTATGACTACTATGTGCCTCTGCGTGGTTGGAACGAGAAAACGAGCGATGAGGTGTATGGCTACCTGACAAGCAAGGACGGACCTCTCGGCGGCAGCATCATGAAAAAGGCAGAAGGCCGTGAGAGCATGGCCGACGATCCCATTGCCACAATAGGCATGATGGCCGACGACGCAATCCGTCAGGGCAACCGCAACCTTATGAAGCAGCGTTTTCTCAACTTCATACTCAACCACCCCAGCGACGCTGTGAGTGTGCATGACCTGTGGCTCGAATACAACGACGTAACCGACGAGTGGGTGCCTGTCTTTGCCGACGTTGAGGAAACCGACACAGCCGACGTTGTGGAGCAAAAGGTTAAGGACTTCGAGGAACGCATGGAAGCTCTACGCACCGCCGAGCCTGGCAAGTATAAGAGAGGTCGCGAGGCGCAGCACATACCCTACAAGGTTGTGCGTGGCAATCTCCGCGAACATCAAATACTCATCAAGCGAAACGGCCGCACATTCGTCGCTACCATAAACGGCAATCCGAGAGCGGCACAGGCAATCAACGGCCTTACCAATCCCGACGTTGACCAGAACGGCGTTGTCGGCAATATGCTGAAAGCCGGTACATGGGTCAACCGTCAGCTATCGGCATTCTACACCACCCGAAACCCGGACTTCGTTGTGGGCAACTTCTTCCGCGATATGTTGTACTCCAACTGTATGACATGGGTAAAAGAAAGCCCACGTTACGCCCGACGCTTCCACAAGAATTTTGCTCGTGTAAATCCGCTCGTAATGCGTCGTCTTCTCGGCAAGTGGGAGAAAGGCACACTCAACATGAGCAATCGTATTGAGAGCCTTTTCTATCAGTTCATGAAGAATGGCGGTGAGACCGGCTACACCAACGTCCGCGACATCGAGGGCCACAAGAGAGCTATCGCCGCCGAGCTGAAGAAGCAAGGCAGCACTGGCCGCAGGGTATGGACGGCACTCGGTATGCAGTTAGACCTGCTCAATCGTGCCGCCGAGAACTGCGCCCGCTTCGCCGCTTTCGTTACCTCTCGCGACTTTGGCCGAAACATCGACCGAGCAATCTACGACGCAAAGGAAATAAGTGTCAACTTCAACAAGAAAGGCAGTGGCGGCAAAATGGTAAACGCTACCGGCCAAACCAAACTCGGCAAGACAGGCGCATATCTTAGCGGCGGTGGCCGTCTCCTGTATGTGTTCTGGAATGCCGGTGTTCAGGGTATGACCAACTTTGGCCGTCAGGCTAAATTGCATCCGGCAAAATTCTCCGTTGGTGCAACCGCCCTGTTCACTCTCGGCTACGTTATTCCAATGCTTGCCCAAATGTTAGGCGGTGGAGACGGTGACGACGACGACAAGAACGCATACTACAACCTGCCTGAATACGTCCGTCGTTCAAACATCTGCTTCTATGCCGGCGACCAATGGATAACAATCCCCCTGCCTATCGAGTATCGTGCCATGTACGGTATGGGTGAGCTTGCACACGGCGTAATCAGTGGCAACGAGCGTTACAGCAACACCGAGCTTGCGCGCCAAATGGCATCGCAGGTATCGCAGATTTTCCCGATTGATATGCTCGAAGGTGGAGGCGGTGTATCTCCGTTCATACCGAGTGCGGCCAAGCCGTTCACCGAAGCCTACATCATGAATAAGGGCTGGACAGGCTTACCCGTCTATAAGGACACTCCGTTCAACAAGAACATGCCCGAATGGACGAAAGCCTACGCAAGTGCCGACAAACATCTTGTGGACTTCGCCAAGTGGCTCAACGAAACATCGGGCGGCGACGACTTCAAGAAAGGCTCTATTGACATCAACCCTGCCAAGATTGAGTATCTACTCAACGGTACTTTCGGCGGTCTGTTCACTTTCCCCAACAAGTTGAAGAAATCCGCAGAGACAGCTTTTGGCGATCGAGATTTTGAATGGCGAAATATGCCGATAGCCAACCGCCTTATCAAGTCAGGTGACGAGCGCACCGCCTACCGTAAACTGCAAAACGAATACTTCAAATACCAAGAAGAGTATAAGGAAACGGGGCGATTGATGCGCAAATATGAAAATGCAGATGCGGATGGCATTTTCAGATATGCTGAAAAGATTGCTTTTATGGAATTGTCACCAGAATATGCCCGTTGGGAAATATTTGATACATATAAGGCTGACATTGACGCATATCGCGAAATGATAGCCACGGAAACCAATGCAGAGAATAGGGTGCAACTCGAAGCGGAGATGTACGCCGAAATGCGCGAGCTTGTGAATGCGCTGCATAATCCGGACGATTATTTCAAGGATGCCGCGGATAATCAGAAATAAAAAGCAATCAGGTAAAATTTAATAGATATGAAGGAAGAGAGATTGATGAGAATGAGTCGGGTCAGCCCGAGGGTGGCTGATGAGATGGATTCGGTTGCATACGAGCGCAGTCGGGGCGAAGACCGTAGAGCTTTTGACATACTGATGGAGGCGCGCGTCTGCTGGGACGCTATGGCTGAGTTCAGAAAGGAGCGCGAGCGCAACAAGCGTTACGCTTATGGCAAACAGTGGCTCGACACCATTGAGGTAGACGGGTGCACCATTACTGAGGAGGAGTACATTGCGCGCCAGGGCAATGTGCCGCTGAAAAACAATGTGGTTCGCCGACTTGTGCGCAATGTCCTCGGGGTGTATCGCAGTCAGTCGAAGGAACCGACCTGCTATGCCCGTGACCGCGATGAGCAGCAGCTTGGCGAAACTATGACGGGAGTGCTGCAGTATAATATGCAGCTGAACCGTATGAACGAAGTGTTGGCCCGCACGATGGAGGAGTTTCTTATTAGCGGCCTGATAGTTCACAGGAAATCATATGGGTGGCGCAATGACAGGCTCGATTGCTGGACGGACTATGTAAATCCTAACAATTTCTTCATAGACAGCAATATGCGCGACTTTCGTGGTTGGGATGTTACGCTGCTCGGCGAGGTGCATGACGTTTCGTTTGGTGACCTGTGCAGTCAGTTTGCCGAGAGTCCGGCAGATTACCGGCGTCTTCGCGAGATATATTCAGCGGCCCGTAGCGTCAGGAGTCTGAATCTTTGTGCCGAGCGCTTCGGGTATAGTCGACTGCGGAGCTATGATTTTATGATGAGCAGTGACCCGACGCGCTGTCGTGTAATCGAGGTGTGGCGTAAGGAGAGCAAGGCCCGCTTTCGCTGTCACGATTATAACACCGGTGATGTTTTCAAAATTGACCTGGAGGACAAAGCCGATCTCGTTGACCGAGTAAACGAGGGGCGACTGCAGCGTGGGCGCGCCTTGGGTGTAGCGGACGCTGACATTCCGTTGATTAAGACGACGTGGATGATGGATAACTATTGGAGTTACTATTACCTCTCGCCATTCGGCCATATTCTGAAAGAGGGCGAAACACCATACGAGCACAAAAGCCATCCATACGTATTCCGGGCCTATCCATTCATAGACGGCGAAGTTCATTCGTTTATAGCTGACGTGATAGACCAGCAGCGCTACATTAACCGACTGATTACGCTGTTTGATTTCATTATGAGGGCAAGCGCGAAGGGAGCTCTACTTTTCCCTGAGGGTGCGCTCCCTGACGGCTATTCAATGGACGATATTGCTGAAGAGTGGAGTCGATTTGATGGACTGGTTGTATACAAGCCTAAGGCGGGCGTGCCGGCGCCTCAGCAGATTGCGAGCAACAGCACGAACATCGGCATCACGGAGCTGCTGAACATTCAGCTGAAGTTGATGGAGGACATATCGGGCGTGAACGGAGCGCTGCAGGGCAAACCCGGCTTTTCGGGGCAGAGCGCGGCAATGTATAACCAGCAGACGCAGAATGCGACTACGTCGCTGCTTGACCTGCTTGAAAGCTTCTCTGACTTTGTCAAGGAGGGCGCGATTAAGGATGTCAAGAACATGCAGCAGTTCTATGACACCAAGCGCGTGTTCAATATAGTTGGTAAGAACGCCCAGATAGAGTATGACCCGCCGCGAATACGCGACGTTGAGTTTGATCTATCTATT
Source organism: Paramuribaculum sp. (assembly GCA_029052015.1). Taxonomy (GTDB): domain Bacteria; phylum Bacteroidota; class Bacteroidia; order Bacteroidales; family Muribaculaceae; genus Paramuribaculum. Next base: position 20,703 of record JAIDJW010000166.1, read on the forward strand.
ATTGAGAGTACGTCGACGCCGGCATATCGTCAGCAGGCCTCGGCATTCTTGACGCAACTTTGGTCGGCAGGAGCTATCTCCGTAGAGCAGTTGCTCGAGCATGGCGACTTCCCGTTTGCCGACGAGTTGCTTCAGTCGATACGTTCGCAGAGAGAACAAATGCAGCAAGGCCAGATTCCGCAGGGTGTGTCACCGCAGCTTATGCAGCAAGTACAGCAAGGCGCAAACCCGCAGGCTATGAGTCGCCTGCAGGAACAATTAGCAATCAGAAATTAGTAGTTTGCTTATCTGCGAGGGCGTCGGGTTTTGGCTCGACGCCTCTGCAGTTCTGCCCATTTGAAGTAGTTTTGCACCTTGCGTTCGCGGTCGTCTTCCGAGAGATAACCATTGCCAGATGCAGTGGGTGTGAAGTAGAATGAGCCGTTGATTAGGTCGCGCATCTTGACTTCGCTTTTGATGTAGTGCTTGAGTTTGAGACGGCGAAAGTTATATCGATCCATCACGATGAGCTTGCCGTCGTCGGCCGGCATTACGAAATAACGGTGCCCGTTGCGAGCGTGAGCATTGTCGGCCAACTTGATTGCTTCACGGAGTTTGAGGGCGGCGAGTAGTTTTCTGAGTAAATACATATTTGAGTTTATGAGTTTATAGTTGCTGTCAAAAGGTAGCGGCAGAAACGGGTTTGCGGCGTTGGGATGTCGAGCGGTTTTGAGTGCGAGGAATGATTTTTGGTGCGTCCATTTCGTAGTAGCAGATATGGAGACCAATGGCCCGTGTCATCAGGAGGTCGTCGTGCTTGCCGACTATTGCGCCGTATGAGCCGTTCTGCCTCTTTTCGTAGGTTTTATATTCATCAAGACAGCGCCTATCGCGCTCAATATACATTGCGTCACGAACGGCCTTGACGAGAGTGGAGATAATCATTGGTTTGGTGGCCACATTGGTGTGGAAGCCATATTTTTTTGGAGCGCCTTCGGCAATCTGATCTTCTGACTGCTTGCGGGCATATAGGTTGCTATATACATCCTTTATTTGATTAAGAATGAATTGCGATTGGTCGCCATCGACCTGGCGCTCGCGGTCGTGTGTTTCAAGGGTATTGCTTTCGATGACGAGCAGAGCATTGTCGTAGAATGCCGCTATTTGTGCGGCTTTCCAGGCAATGCGGTCAATGTCGTCGTGGCCATACCACTGCGCAACGACCGAGGGCTTTCCGCCTTCAGCCATATATAGGCGGTCGAACACTGCGATTACTGAGTAGTCGGCCTTGTGCGAGCGTCCGCCGATGTCGACGACAACAAGGTAGCGGTTAGTAACCCGCTCATCGGGGTCGATTTCGGGGAGTGCCCAGACCCATAGCATTCCTTGTTTATCTTCCATGAACCGCAGTCCGACGAGAGCTTCGAGGCCTTCGTCGCGGTCGGCATAAACTTCGCCGATAAATTTGGGAGGACGGCAGGTGGGCTTCAGGGCGTTGACCTTGACATCATTGAATACCCTCGAGCCTGAGTGAACGAACGCCTCGACGTCGTCGGTGGGGTATTCGGATGCCATAACGTCGTGAGAGTCTTTGCCGGCCCGTTCGGTAACATACCACTTGATAGCCTGCAGGGTGGCTCCCTCGGTCCATAGCCACCATAGATAGCAACCGGGCTCTTCTCGGTTGGAGGCGACATTGCGGCTAAGACGGTTGGAATATAACCAGGTGGCAAATTCACGCAGTTCAGCGTCAGACATAGGCGTAGAGTAAAGGTCAATGTCGTACCAGGAGATGAAGAGTGACGAGAACTGCGACTCGCCGCGCTTCGCCGAGTCATATTCCCGTTGGAAAAAGTTGCCGGTACCATTGGCCGTTGACTCGTAGATTATCATTGTGTAGGGACGTAGCAGCACACCTGAGCAGGCCGAACGCACAACCGAGTCGGGGGTTTTGAGGTCCGTAGGTGACCATAGGCCGACCTCAGAACAGTGGACGAGGGCATAGGCATCGCCGCGCAGTGCGTCGGGGGCCTCGTAGGACGCAATCGTAATGGTACAGTCACGCTGGGGCACTTTCTTATAGTCGCCAGACTGGCCAACGTTAACCATTTTTGGCTCGCGCTCATTGTAGTCCTCTCCTAACCTGTAGAGCATGTCGAGGGGATATGCTTCGAGTGCGCGGTCATACATCGCCTTGATAGCGAATGATGTCTTTTTTGTTTGTGATACAATTACAGAATTCAATCCGACTTTGTGGACGAGTTGCAGCCAGGCCATATATAGCTGGGAAGTTGTTGAGCCTCCCCATTGGCGGGCTTTCAACAACACTAAGCGAATAGGTTTCGCCGCCAGCCTCATCTCCTCAAGCTTATGGACGAAGCGACGCTGGGGGCGAGTGAGGCGGAATGGAATCTCACCTTCGCCCGGTTCCTTGGACAGGATTCGAATGAATGTGGCGGCCCAAAATGGGAAGTCATGACGGTTTCGGAGTCGCACAAACTGGTCAATGACTTTGAGGCGGTCGGCATCGGAGTAGGCAACGCATAGGTCATGTGTAATGAATTTGCGAATTGAGCCTGCATTTTTCAGACGTCGGACGAGCGGGATGGACTTCATTGACACAGGTAGATATTGCACTCTCAACGGAAAGTCCTCGATGACATATTCAAACCTTTCGCCAACCGAGCCGAGCCCGGTGACGGGGTTAAAGGGCGCATTGATGGCATTAAGGCGCCTGGCATTTTCGTTGATTATGTCGTCGACGGGAGACACTTGTGGAATTAGGAATTAGGAATTAGTAATTAGTAATTTTTGAATAGTCACAATGATTATGGACGTCACCATGCAATAAATGTGGAGCAGGCCGTTTACTGACGGGAAGATGAATCCAAGGACCAAGTAGGGCGTGAAGAATGCGAGATAGCGCAGCAGTCGCAGGGCACCCTGACCAACAGGCGCAAGTAGTCCTATAAGCGAATAGCAGACAGCCGAAAGCCCGACTGTTGGCGTTGAGAAAAGGACGCAATCAGGTGCAGTAACCGATATGAAGAAGGCTATTGCGAGTTGCAGCGTGGTGACAGGATATAAGAACACCAGCGAAAGGAAACACCATAGATTCAGTATAGTGTGAATGGCTGAAGCGTGGAACAAGGAGAATAGCAATCTGTTGCTCGCGGGACTCCCGACGTATATTCCATAAATCTCCGGGGATGGATGGAGGCAAAGCGCGATTGAAATCAGCGCGACGAGAATGCCTGAAGTTTTTTGAATCGTTCGCGGTGCCATTGTTTTCGGGCATGTAGAATTATAATTTTGGCGGTAAATGCAGAGACATAGTGGCTGGGGGCTGGCTGCGATATTACTTCGCGAACCAGATGAGGCGTAGGATCGCCGGGCCGAAGGTTGCGCAGCTCGCAATAGCGTCGAAATATCTCCTCGAACATAGCGCGCTTGTTAGCTCTCATAGAGAGTATTGAAGCGCCTTTTTCCATTGCGGTTATGACTTTCGAGGCGCGTCGCGTGCTGATGAAAAACTGAGGAGCCGGTTGGCGGGCTGCGTGAGCGAAAGCTTCGCCCATATTGATGTGTTGCGTAGTTAGCAGATAGCGGCGATATTCGCGCAGCAGACTTTCGGCTCTACAATCAGCATATTCTGATTTACTTCCGTTTGGTTTCATTCGGATACAAAGATAATGAGCAGATTGGTTAAAGTTAACAACCTTGGCTATTGTAATGTCAGTATATTTGCGGGAGAATATTTATAACGAAATTGAACTAAATTGACTATGGCTGAAAATGAGGAGGTTAAGAGTAAGCGCCAACTGTTGACAGAGCGAATGCAGAGTCGTTATCCTGATATGGACTTCAGTGATGACGAAGCTTTGTTTGGCCGCATTAGCGACGATTTTAACGAAAACGACGAGAGGTTGGCAGGGTTCGAAGAGCGTGAAGGTAAGCTCGCCGAGATGTTTGCCGCCGATCCGCGTAGCGCGCGCCTTATGACAGAATGGCGCAACGGAGATGACCCCGCTGTAGCGCTGGTGCGTCTTTTCGGCGAAGATATTGCCGAGGCCCGCAATGACCCCGAACGTCAGGAGGCCATGAAGGAGGCCAATCGCGAGTATATGGAGCGTGTGGCCAAGGAGAAAGAATATCAGGAGCAGTATGAGGCTAACCTTGAAGAAACACTGAAAATAATTGAGGAAAAGAAAGCTGCCGACGGCCTGAGTGACGAGCAGATTGACCAGGCAATGGGATGGCTGATGGCTGTCGTAAAAGATGCCGTTCTCGGCAAGTTCAGCGCGGAAACAATCGATATGGCCATAAAGGCTCAGAACTATGAGCTTGAGGTTGAGAACGCCCGCCAGGAGGGAGAGGTTCTTGGTCGCAACGCCAAGATTGAAGAGCAGCTGCGCAAGCCTAAGAAGGGGGACGGCACTGCTCAGCTTGACGGAAAGAACGGCGGGACGCCTCGCCCGGCCGCAAGGCCTGATTTCGGAGCCATTGACCGTTTCAGTAGTAGTTCTGACATCTGGTCGCGCGGCGGAGAGAAGCGCCGCCGCAATTGAAACTCAATACTTATGGAGAAAATTAACAGTACAAATATCAATTAACCAAACCAAACAAACTGATGAAGGAGAAATTAACCAAACTTGGCCGCTATATGTTCGGCCTGATTCTCACACTCGTGGCTTTTACCGCGGGAGCATCTTCGGGTGTAATTCTTGCCGCTGCGTCCGACCTGCCCGATGCCGGCCGCATTAACTCCGGGGCAGACGGTTCGGGCGATAATGGTGGCATTGCGACTGAATCGCAGGGTCGCGCCGATGGTGACGCCGGCTTCTATATGTCGGATGTTGACCAGCGCATTGTCAAGATTCGTCCGATGGCTACCCCTGTTGACCAGATTAGCCGGTATGCTCGAAATGAAAAGACCGATGCAATGGAGGTCACCTTTTACAGTGTAGGCACACGACCTACCAGTTGCAAACTCAGTACTGAGGTGCACGCACAAACGTCCGGAGCTTCTATTTCGTTGCCTGTTGACGATGTCAATATGTTCACGTTGGACGACACGATTCGCGTAGTCGGCGTCAAGGGCGTCACCAATGAGAAGGGTGTTGCCTATCCGACGGATGATGAGAATGTGCCGGACCTGGTTCTTTGCGTATGTGGCAAGAATTCCGACAGTAATCTGCCAACGGTTTACGCGGTTAATGGCAAACTCGACGCAAATACCAATCAGAGCACGTTGGTTCCTGCCATTCCCGCGGGTACGACTCTGATTCGTATGGGTAAGGCGTGTGGCGAACTTGATGTGCAGACCGGCCGCTTCAACAACATCCCCACCAAGGAGACCCAGTATTGCCAGAACTTTATGATTCAGGTCGAACAATCTACGTTTGACAAGATTGCCAAGAAGGAGGTTGACTGGACTTTCTCGGACATAGAGGAGGATGGTGTTTACGATATGCGCCTTTCGCAAGAGAACACCTACCTGTTTGGTGTGAAGCGTCGTATCAATCATGTTTCCAAGAATGGCATGGAAACTTGGTTCACCGGCGGTATCTGGTATATGGCTGGCAAAGACATTGAAGTTGGCAGCTGGGATGATACCAAGAAATGTGCGGTGATTACCGACGATAATCTCGTAGATATTACCAAGAAACTGTTTGTCGGCGATGGCGCAGGCAATAAACGCAAGGTGCTGCTCTGCGGTTCCGATATGCTTTCGGCGTTCTCAAAAATCAAGAGCGAAAAGTTCCGTCTGAAAGATACCGTAGAGGTGTGGAACCTGAAGTTCAAATCGTGGGACACCGACTTCGGTGAAGTGCTCACGATTCATCACGAGCTTATGGACGAGAACGGCATGTCGGATTGCGGCTTCGCAATTGACCCTGAGTATCTGGTGAAGAAAACCCATATCAGTTGGGGCCGCAACGTGCTTGACCTGAAGACTGCCGGAGTGCGTAACACTAATGCGGTGGTGATTCAGGAGGTTGCCTGCCTATATCTGCGCTGCCCTAACGCTCATGCCCGAATGCGTCTGGCTAAGGCTCCGACTCCTTGATAGCTGATAAGTAAAAACAAATAGGTGATATGCGATAACTTGTTGTTGATTATGTGATGGGTAGGAGGCCGAGTCGAATTGCCGGCTCGGCCTCCTTTTGCGGGATGTACCCGTATTATGAGTTAAAGAGTTAAGAAGTTTAAATATATGGAAAAGTTTATAGCAAAGACAAATGTGAGTCTGAACGTTGCGATGAAGAGTGGTGGCAGCGTCTATGTGTCATTCACACCGCTTACCGGTGGTGGTAGCGTATTCTATACGGATGATGCAGAACTGGCGTCGGCAATGAAGCGTCATTACCGATATGGCAAATTATTTAAGTCGGCCGGAGGGCAGTGCGCAGTCGTTGAACATGAGCAGCCGTGCGAGCAGCATTCAGGCGATTCGGCTGTAGTGATTGAAGTTTCCGAGCCGGATGAGGCTAAGGAGTATCTTTGTGAGCACTTCGGGTTGATTCCTGCAAAACTGAAATCATTGAGCGCAATCAAGGCTGCGGCCAAGGTCCACGGCGTAGAGTTCAAGGGGCTCTGATATTATTGCGAGTATGGTTTTTGCAGTTGAGAAGATGATGCGCGACGTGCGCATTGCGATAGATGAGAACCGCACCAGTGAGCAGTTGGTTAGCGACGATGACATTGACACGCTTGCGCTCGACGAGTTGATTAGCTCGAAGATAGAGGAAGCTGCTCGAAAGGTGATAGCATCGGCTCCTATCATGCTGCTTGATGGAGGGCGCCCTGTAGGCGATGCTCTTTACTGGAGAGGCGACGGGGTAGGGTGGGTTTTGCTCCCTGACGATTTTCTGCGATTGGTCGTTTTTAAAATGAGCGATTGGGAGCGTCCTGTACATACAGTAGTGGCTCCTGGTACTCCGACTTACCAGCTTCAGTTTTCTCGTTGCAAGGGCCTGCGCGGTAATCCGCAAAAGCCGATTGTGGCGTTGACGCGTCGCGCCGAGGGCCTTGCACTGGAATTTTTTTCTTGCTGCACGGAGAGCGCGGTGATAGAGATGGGCAGTTATATTCCACTGCCGAGAATTCGGGATGGATATGTTAATTTGCCAGAGCGATGCTATAAAGCAGTGGTCTACGAGACTGCGTCGCTGGTATTGGTTGCAATGGGCCAAGGCGAGTTGGCGTCATTTATGTCAAATATAGCCAAAGAGTTAATGGTATGAGTAATAAAGCGGTCAAAGGGACAGAAATAGAAGGAGATGTAGCCGTTGGGCGTCACGCTACCATAGGAGGAGATGCCGTCTTTCGTGGTGATGTAGTGATTGACGGGAGCCTCTCCGTTAAGGGTAAATCAATCTTTGCGACCGGAGAGCCAGGGCCGGGTAGTACAGGACAGCCCACATTGCCGACCGAAGCTGCGGAGCAGCGAGTCTTGTTCTTCGATGAGTTCGATACGAAATTGTCTCTGAATAGCTCGGATGCCGGAGCGCCGCCGGTGATTACAGAGGTTGCGCCGATTGGCGCCGAAGTTGTCTGGTGTAGTCGAGACAGCCGCTTCTATGGTCGCTTTGGAAGCACGTATTATTATGCTTTCAAAGATTGGAAAGATTATGGCGAAATCAACGGAAAGGGAGTGTCGTCCAGGGCCGGTGTTCTATATGTTCTGGCCAACGGAGCTATCTATACTCAGCGAGAGTTGACCAACAGCGATGGTGCGGTGTATAATACGCTTGTTGCGACCAATAAAGAATTGTTGGAGGCCCTGAAAGAATTGCCGACGTCAGAGGGAGTCAGAGGGGATATTAACAGCGCAGTGGAGGCGTCTGAACGGAAGACGCGCGAGGTGTTTGCTTATCTTGAGGATGTCGACGTGGCCGATGTTGTGAAAAAGGAGTGCGGATACCCGGAGTCGCTGCTTAGTGGGTTGGACGTGGTGTATAACGTTGCGTCGCATCGCCTACTGCTTCGCGAGATTTTAATCGTACATAACCTTGATGGGACAACACACATTACAACGAGATATTACACCGAGTGGGCTGCTAATCCGATTCCGGGTATGCAGACCGACACCGGAGTGAAGCCACTTGGGGGTAAGTTATATGTTCGCACGTCGGATGCCGCGATATTGATGTCAGACGCCGCAGGCGTGTTGTCGATTATTGGTGGTCAAAGGTCGGTCGGAGAGCCACTCGTATACGATTTAGACATAGTGGTACACCCAATGTTCTACGGCTATTTCCCTGACCCGGAAGAGTGTGGGGCCAAGGAGGGTGACTTGATGGCTTATGTCGAAAGTGGAATTGTTAAGGCCGATAAAGTCTGCGTGTGTCACGACGGGCAGTGGATTAAGATGGGCAGCCCTGCATCGGACTTTCATACGGACGACGAGCGTTTGACTATCCTACGCAATGATGATTTTCCCGACGGTGTGCTTTCGTTGCGCCCGGATGCTCTTTACCGTGTTCATCAGGGCAACATGCTCCACCCCAAGGGCACGTTCACATACAACGCCGAGTATGATTATGGTTTATATGGCTTGGTCGCGCAGACGTCGCTTGACGAGTGGGGCGTGTTCGGCCAGTTGGCGCGCATTGTGTCGCTTTACGATCTGACGAATTGGTCAGAGAGTCTAACACGCCACATTGAATCGGCGCGTACGTGGCATTTTGACCGATTCTGGGAAGCGAGCGGCGGAGAGGTTGACCGGGCCGGCCATCCGGAGGCTCCATATGGGCTGAACGGACTGTGGCTGACTTATGAGGAGGCGGTTGTCGTTGCCGCAGATACGCAGTATCATGTTTCGGGCGTGGTGGGGCGCACGATAAAAGGGCGCACCAATTTTGAGCCTCCGTTCACGGCCTCGTCGGGCGGTCTGACAAATTTCCAGGCTCCAAGGGTTGAGGTTTTGAATGTCGGCACGAGGAATTATGCGAGTTCATTCACCGGTTGGCTCGTTGATGCGCCTAAGATTGTCAGCATAATAGGCATTATAGATCTTACGTATTTTAACGGGTCAATGGGCAATTGTCTCAGGTGCCCGAAGCTGGCCGAGGTGAAGTTCTACGGACTCAAGCGCGATTTTAACATCAGGTACCTGGCGGCTATTTCGCTGGAGTCACTGACCTATCTGGTGAACAATGCGGCCAATGGGGAGGCTATAATCACCGTGACCGTTCACCCTGACGTCTATGCGAAGCTGACTGACGAGGCGAATGCCGAGTGGTTCGCATTGCTGACAGCTGCGATAGCAAAGAATATAAGTTTTGCAAGCGCAGAATGATTCAACATTTTATAACGAAACATTTTAAACTATGACAACTAAAGCATTAAAAGGTTCGAACATAATACTTTACCCGCAAATTGGGGGGGGTATTTAACCCAGTCATTTCCAACGCAATATCGTGAATTCTGGTCGAGTAAGACGTTGACGCCAAAGGATAGCATAGAGAATTACCGCGAAGCTACGGCCGCCGAGAAGCAGGCGTGGGACAATACGCATCCTAATGGTTTTGCGGACGTGGAGTTGCCGTCGGCAGAGTTGGTGGCGATGTGGAAGGCGCTGTGTCAACTTGTGCCAAGCGGGTCAGCCGGCGACTTCAATCACAACACGGGCTATTTTGAGCTAAACGGGGTTAAAGACATAACCACTCCTCAGGCCCGGACGATAATTGCGGACGCGATGCGCAGGGGGCTGAATAGCCCGTCGAGTGTATGCAATGGGTCGGTGCTGCTTGGACGCACCAACTTGCCGGGTGACATTTGGTATAACGCCACGGTAACGCAGAGCGTGCTGTATGACGCACCGAATATGGAGGTGTTTATTCTGCAGCCGTTACCTAATTCAGCGCCCGGACGGAAGGTCGGTATTGGAGCTAACAGCATCACGAATTGCCCGAAATTACATACTGTTGGTCATAGAGTCTATCCCGCAGTATCTGGAGTTAAGTTATTCGCGGCGTGTCCGAAACTTGAGAATGTTGACTTTTTGCTTGATGTCAATTCGCGCCGTCATTCGTTCTCAATCTCTGATTGCCCGTTGCTGTCTTATGCCACGGTAGCAAGTATGTGCGCATGTGGCTCAAAAGATTCTGTGGCTATCACCATCACGCTCCACGCAGATGTTTACGCGAAGCTCATAGGAGACACAACAAACGAGGCAGCTGCGGCACTGAGCGCCGAAGCGTTAGCCGAGTGGGGCGCACTGTTGAACTCGGCGGCCGAGCGAAATATTACGTTTGCAATGGCTACATGACATCTTTAATATTAACTTTTAATTATAACACTCACATACATGAAACGAATTGAAGTAACTGAAACACTTACGCGCATAGTGGCCGAAGCAGGCTGCGTTCTGCGTCCGGTCAAGTATGACGACCCGTATAGCGACATTGTCGACGTGACGGTTTCCAATCCTGACGATTGGGAAGAAGTTCCGCGCGACAGCTTGCCTCCATACCGCAAGGCCGAGTACAAGGCCAAAATTGTCGCACTTATTCGCCGGCGCTATGACCAGGATGACGAAAATGGCATACTGCGTCAGCGTGACACCAAGCCCGACGAGTTCGCCGCATATAACGCCTATGTTGAGCAATGTAAAACCGAGGCAGTAAGGGATTTTATGCTACAATGCAGGCCGGAGACCGAGGAGAGTGAAAACTAATAAGAGATAACTGACGATGACTAAGATTCATTACCGAGACGGCTTTAAAGTAACGCTCACTCGTATACTTGACGCGAGTGGCCACGAAATCAAACGTCCAGACTTTGATTGGACTGCTACGTTTTGGACTGCCAGTCGTAAGCTCGTGTACGTTGCGAGTCAGAAGGCCGGGGTGATGAGCAATGCACGATTTCTTGCCAATGGCAGAATTGAGGTGGCGTTCAATAATCACGGCCTACCTCCGGGCAAGTTGAACGTTGAGTTCGTGGCAGAGCTGCCCGATGCGGACTTCCCGGGCAATTTGCGGCGAGTTGTTTCTTCAAAACGGGAATGCGATATTGAACTCGTCAAGGAGACAACAACGTTTGGAGACGTTGAGGTTGAATGTACTATTCCTATAGTTATCAGAACATCTCTTGAGGCTGAGGCGATGGCATTTGGCGTGGTGATTGACGAGATAAACCGACAGCTAATGGAAATGACCGGCAATGCGAAGCCGAAACCAGAGCCGCAGCAAAGAAAATTCACCGGACCGATGGTTCTTCAGCGTGGTCTGATATCGATATATGCGCTACCGGGTGTGTTGTATCGTAACCTTGGTTATATTAGGATTCCTTTGCCAAAGCCCGCAAAGGATGAGGATATTGTTGAGAATGTGGTTGGTCTCAGCCATGTGGATATGGCTTGTGTTGAGAATGCTGTTATTAAAGGGTGCGATGTAGGAGAGGCCGAAGTTTTGTTAGACAAGGCGGCGGCGCAGATTAGGTATAAGATACCAGCACGGAAAATAAAAAGCGCGAGCTTGCGACTGACCATATTGCCGAATACCGGACCCTACATTGCGCGAGACATCGATGGGCTGATTCGTCCGTTGGGAGTGCCATTTGGTATTGTGGAGCATGCCAGGCGCGAGACGCCGCAGATGGAACGTCAATGTTTCTGCAATGAAGCGCTTAACCTTAAAGGAATAGTGCGCAGGCTATGGTCTACTACGATGGATGTCGAGGTAAAGAGCCAGAGGGGACACCAACGCAGAAAAAAGTGGCGCAAAGCTCGTGCGTCATGCGGCGGGTTAGAACGCAATCGGGGTGTTGCGAGAGTTCGTTTTCCTCGTAGGGGAAAAAAGCGGGCATCGGATTGGCTTGTATTCTCATTTAAAGCAGTAGGTGGTGAAGGACCCACATACGTTGTGCCGCTATAAAAAAACAGAGTCGATTATCAAGCGCAGCGACCGATAGGCCACACATGCTTAATCTCGGCTCTGGTGCAAAGATAATGAATAAATATTGATTGACAAAAGAAATGGATGCAAATTTAAACAAAAGCCTGATTCAAAAGACCCGCGAGACGTTTCGTCTACTCGGCGTCGTGGAGGATGCACTGCAAAGAGTGCGTGAATGCCCGACTCGAGAGGAGGTAAAAGAGGTATTGGCAGGGCTTAGCGAGTTTATTGAACTGCAGGAACGCGTTACCAGGCTTGAGGAGCAGATGCGCGTCTATCATGAACTGCATCCGAAACTGCGCGCCGGTCTGCGGGAGATTGGCTATAACGAAAGGGAAGTTGAGGAGTGCATGGAGGATGTACCGGATCTGACACTGGCTGACATTGAGTATGCCAAGAGCATACTGGAGTCATATGACACGGAGAGGACTGACCTGACCGAGGCGTTTTTTGGCGACACCAGGCTGGTGGTGATGCCAAAAATTGACACGAGCAAAGTTGAACGTATTTATCAGACTTGGGGCAAATGTAGAAATCTGAAGTATGTGCCGCTGCTTGATTTCTCATCGGTCAAGTTTGCTAAATATATATTCTCATATAGCGAAATCGACTCTTTAAATGGCAAGGACAGCGTAAAGCTCAAGAGAATACAACCATTTGATTTTTCTGCTATAGAGGGTAATGGCTTACGGTTTGCATTCTATTGCAATCAAGAGGTTACAAAATTAGGACGTATCCGCATTGGAGCAAAGTGTACAGACATTGGAGGCATATTTGGCCGCTTGATTAAACTGAAATCCTTTGATGGCATTGAATTCGAGGATTTCGGAAACATACGTGCGGCGCGGCATAGTTTTGAGTTTTGGTATAATTATCCAAAACTACCGGTTGTAGATTTGGGCAATATTGTAGATGCCGACGGTATGTTTAGAATGAGAGAGGTCTGCGACCTATCAGAAGAAACAATTCGCAGCGGGTGTGCGAGTGAGGTCAATCTGAGCAGTATGTTTTCGTGGAGTTGGGATGCTTCTACTAACCTTGGAATGACTGGCGCGCCTAAACTGGAAATCAAGAACCCAGGCAGCATGTCCTACATGTATGTCGGCTGTGGCGGCTTGCGCGTGATTCCTGACTATTGCCACTTGGCCCCGACGTCACTAGAGCGATTCTATGCCGCACAATATGGAGAAGGGACGCGCAAATATAGTGAGAAACTTGAACGAATTGAGGGTTTGAACTTTGAGCGAGTAACGTCTACCGAAGGGATATTTTCATATTTCGGCAAGTCGCGTTCGACATACTCGCCATATCCGATTCTCAACCCGGATTTACGCTATATACGAATAGTAAATCTCGGCAAAAGCGCCTGCGCTGTCTATGACCTTGTCGGCGCGAGCAGCTGGGGCGACGGAAGTGAGGAAAATTTGCAGTCGCTTGTTGATTCGCTGTTAACCAACAGTTATGACAGGCAGGCTGCAGGGATGGAGCCTGCGACCATACGCCTTGACAGCACAACAGCCAATAGACTGACCGATGTGCAGAAAGCCGCCATCACGTCCAAAGGCTATTCTATAACTACGATAGATGTTTAACAAATAGAAAAGATTATAATGACACAGAAAGAGTATGTTACGCGAGTATTACGCCCCGCCGAGGGATATCTGCTGACAGAAGCCGCGGATGTGGCGCTTGCAGCGCGCACTTTTGCTGCAGAGGTGTTTCTTGGCGCTGGCGATGCGGCTGAGAATTGGCGCGAAGTATCCATTGAGGAAGCTGAGAATTTGCAGGCGCGTAGACAGGCACAACTGCAAACCAATTTGCGAGAGCGGCTTCTCGCGGCCGGCGTAACCAACGACAATCTGAAAGGGGGCGAAGATGACTAAGAGGGCACTCTGGACGCGTGTTCAGATGATTCTGGGCGTAGCAGTGGTTATTGCCGGCGTGGCGATGCTTGTTGCGGCGTTTGTGGTGCCGCCAACGGGCGAAATTCATTCATCGGTTCTGGTTGCTTATGGCGAGACGCTGACCTTTGGCGGCGCCCTGCTCGGCCTGGATGCTCATTACAAAGCCAAATATACGAAGAATGAGAGCGAGCACAAGTATTAAGGAGCAGATGAAGCAGTGGGAGGGCCTAAGTTTGAAATCCTACCGCTGCCCGGCCGGGGTGTGGACTATCGGCTATGGTCACACAGGTGCTGATGTCACGCCCGACATGGAGATAAGCCGGGCCGCTGCTTCGGCCATCTTCGGTTCTGATATAGCACGGTTTGAGAGCGGACTTGCTCCGGTGCTTGCCGGGGTTGAGTTGACGCAGGGCCAGTATGATGCGCTCCTGAGTCTAAGTTATAATATCGGTCTTGAAGCATTTAAAGGGTCGACGTTGCTGCGCAAGGTCAAGGCGAACCCTAATGACTCGACTATTCCGGCGGAGTTCAGTCGCTGGGTATATGCCCAAGGGAAGAAATTGCCCGGCCTCGTAGCTCGTCGCGCCGGAGAGGCGAAGGTGTATGTAGCGGATAACTGAGAGATGGAAACTAAAATTTTGTTAGCGATTGTGGTGCTGCTTACGCTTAGTTCGTGTACACAAGCCAGATATCTGCCCGCAGAATCGATTCGTGACCGTTGGCACACATCGTTCATTACCGACACTGTAACAATCAAGGACAGTGTAGTTATTGACCGTGCGGGTGACACCATACGCGAAACACGCTGGCGCGATCGTTGGCGCACTTCGATTGTGCGCGACACGGTGGCCTCGACCGACACTATTCGTGTACCTTATCCCGTGGAGGTTCCTGCGAAACTGACCGCGTGGGAACACGTCAAGGTCAGCATTGGCGGTTGGGCGATAGCAGTAGTGCTATTCGTCGTAGTGAGATTATTGCTAAAGTTTAAGAATTTATGGAAACAATAAGAGTAACTATTGACAAGCGTGAAGTTTTGGCCGAGGTAGCTAAAGCTACAGACTATACCGGTACAAAGTTAATGGGGGACGACCCTGGAGCGCGCGAGCGTATTCTTGCAGCTGATGCAGACTTAGTCGACCTTAATCGGTTTTGGTCAGAGGCTATTCTTGCGATGAATGAGCGCCTGAAGTCTATGCTCGTGTCTGGAACAGACAGCGCTACGGCATACACAGCTTCGATAGAGGTTAGCCTATCTTTTGACAAAACGCTGACAATAAGTGTGCAATCAGCTCTACGTAGTTTTTTTATTGCCTGCATCATTGGGAAGTGGTTTGTATTTGCCAACAAACAGGAAGCGGCCGACTATCTGGCGCAGGCCTCAGTGCTGCTTGATGATACTGAGCGTTTGCTATATAGTAGGAAGCGGCCGGCGATTCCGCGAGACTGATTAGGCATGATTGGAGTGAAGAGAGAATCGATAAAAATTAAATTATTCATTATCAACTATTAACTTTTTAGGTATTATGCCAGACCAAGTTTTAGGGGCTAAGCTCCCTGTCACGGTAACTACAAAGATCAGCTGGTTGCTGTTTGACATTATGAACGAGACGTTTCTGCGCGGCAGAACGCTTCAGAACAAAGAAAATCATAAAGAGGTGGCCAGCATGTTCGCCTCGGAGGATGAAGAGAACCGCGAGAAGATTCTGCGCTCGATCAAGAAAGCACACGCAGAGGTGAAGACCGAGCTCTCAGAGTATCTTGACGAAGATGGCACGGCGACTGACAACAGCCATTATGACGGCAGCACCGACCTGAAGTTCGATCTGAAGATGCCAAGCAACTTCAACAAGGCCGCAACGACCGGTGTAGGCGAGGCCATTCATGATTACATCAAGAATATGGCTATTGCCGAGTGGTATATGGTGACCAATAAGGCTGACGCCGGTGAATATGTGACTCTGGCCGCACGCAGTCTGGAGTCAATAAGACAGGCGGTAAGCAAGCGCAGCCGCCCCAAGCGCCCGACTGACTGATGGCCTGCGATTTCTTTAAAGAGGAGGCCGGCAGGATCAATGCCGTGCTGACGTTCAAGCGCTCGGAGCTGCTCTATGAGGTTAAGAATTGTTCATTCATAGAGGGGACGGTCATGGAGACGCAGAGCGAGCATAATCGCCATACGGTTCAGGATGTAGGCGAGGAGGGGAACGTTGACCGCATTACCCGGATGCTTGACCTGGCAGTTGCCAAGTGTAAGGAGATGATGTATCCGTTTACTAAAACGCAGGTTGAAGAGCTGGCTGCGTTCGACAACAAGTTGCGAGAGCGCGAGGTTTACGGCATAGTGTTGTCTCTTCCGGGCGGTTTTTCGAGAACGTCGCTTGCATACCTTGAGAAGTTGATTCATGAGTTTGTCGTTGACCGCGCTATGTCCGAGTGGATGAAGCTGACAAACCCTTCCAAAGTCAGACTTTGGGAGGAGCGCCAGGAGAGGTCCGAGGTAGAGATTAAAGCCGCGCTGATGTCAAGACGCACTCATCTGAGACGCAAGCAGTCGCCGTTTTAGCGGAGAGAGTAAGTGGAGAGTGGAGAGCGATTGGCTCCCCACTCTCCTTTTCACAGCGTACACGAAGGCGCAAGCGAACGCGTGGCAATTTAATGCAGTCGATTGGTCTGGCGTGGAGTGAATTGGATGGTAGCGCCAGTGAGCGACTCAGACGGGTGCAGAGTGCAGAGCAGTGCGAGTCGGAAGAATTTGTAGGGCGAGCCGCGGAATCCGTGCAGGTGGTGGTCTTTGCTTGACCAGACGGTGTGCCAGTTCCTGAGGTCGCGGGAGCCATAAATGATGGATTGGACGTGGCCGCGAGCGAAGTTGCCTCGCTGAATGACGGTGTTGACGGTTTTGAGCAAGTCACCATCGCCGAGTTTGATGGGCCTGGTGACCAGCAGTGTTGTAACCGTCTTGGGGGCTGGGTCGTCGAAGGAGAAGTCTACCAATTTGCCGGCTCGGGTTATGGCGAGAGCATTTGGGTAAGAGTTGAGGCCATTCGCGATGTTGCAGTACATCATTCCCCACTGATTGGAGCGCAGGGAGTAGATATAGGCGTAGGTTACGGAATCATTATAGACTATGATGCGCTGATGAACATAGTCGTAAATCATCCGGCACTCCTCCAAAAAGCGAGTGAACGGAAGAAGCGGCAGGCAGCGATCTAATGCGACATCGTGATCAAGACGTCGGTGGAGCTCTTCGAGATGTGGCAGCTGACTTACATCAAATGGGAATTCGGTATTGATGGCGTCGGAGATGCATCGACATTCAGAGCCGGAAATCAGCATTATGCCTCGGTTAGTCGGGAAGAGGACAGCCGAGTCTATCTGGGTGATACCGTTTGGATTTATGCAGACGTCGCGAGTGATAGGCTGACGTGCGGTATAGTTGCCGTCGGCGCCTACTTCGAGGGCCCATACACCTGCGTCGGTAAAAGCATAGAGCGGGAACTGACCGAACTGCCCTTGCGAAAGAGCTTTTGCTGCGGTGCAGGTCGCAAACACCGTGCCGACGTCAGCGCCCAACGAGTTGCGGCCGGTGGCAGCGAAGATGAACGGATTATTGATAGTCGAGATGTAGATCTTTTCCGATTCAGAAAGGACGATTGGTGGGAGCAGGGAGGAGGTCGGCAGATTGTCGGTTGTGTAGTTTTTGCTGCGTCGCACTTCGCGTCCGAGGTAGGCAACTGCACCGTTGAGAAAATCGTGAGGCTCAAGATCGAACAAGTAGGAGCAATTGTCTCGTGAGTCTGCGCCGTCACATTCGATTAGCATCTTATAGGCATTTACGTTCGGGTAGAAAACATAACAGCCCCAGGAGGTAGGGTCGAGAGTGCCGTCGGCGTTTTCAGGTGAGAGAATGTTGCGCAGGAACCTGTCGCTCTCGAATATGGAGCGGTACTCGTTACTTTCCACAGAGTATTTTACGCCGTCCTCCTCAATGAAGGTGGTTATTTTCATTGAAACTCCATGGGGGTAATTTGGCCTGAAATCAATCTGAGTGGCACCCCAAGATGCAATCTCTGCTCCTTTGACTAAGTTGAAGTCGCAGTTGCACATGGCGAACATAGAGCGCGCCGGAAAGCCGGAGTAAGGTGAACGTGCAACGTTCATCAGGTTGAGCTTGTTATTATATGCACTCAGTTTGCCGGCCGAGAGTGTGTCGTGAGAGAGATAATCATCAGACATAAGCTCTCGTATTTGAAGATTGGATAGATCGCGGTCTGCTTTGTCAATTGAAAGTTCGGTAAAGCCCTCGCCGGATTTCCATTTGCGATCTATTTCTTCAAGCGAAATGGTCGCTAACTTGTAAAAGCGACCCTGGCTTTTGACGGCTTTGTCAAAATCATCGGAAGAGATGCGAGGCAGGTTGACTGTAAGAGGTATATATGTTCTATCCGCTGCAAAAAATAGAGCATTAAGTTGGGCGTATGTCCATTCGCAAAAGTTCTGGCTGATTTTGTCGTAGTTGGAGATTGGGGCTCTCGCGATTTTGCCTCCGAGAGTGTTGAACCCTGCGCCTTCGACGAGTAGTCGGCCAACGAATTTGCCATTTTGGAACTCAGTGGGTTTAAGGAGGCGCAGAGGGACCGAGCCGTCTTTAACCATAGTTGAGATAGGAGGTGATACGAAGATGTCAACACTTTTGACGATGTCGCGCCACTGATTAAGCATGTAGGCGTCTGTAGATGATAGCACCTGATACTCGATTGCCGCAGCTACAAATTGACCGGTTAAATAAGCACCTGATACATAATCATTACTAGAGTGAATCCAATTCAGCAAGCGAATCCAGGGGCCGATGGAGTTTGGTGTCATGAATATCGGGGCGGAATGATTGACGAGTGAATCGTCATAGAGGCGTAGTGCGTAGCGAATGAAGAATGGGTAACAGAATTTGCCGACCTGAGTGGCTTCCTCAGCTACTTGAGACTCAAGGCATGCCCATGCGCCGTCGGTGATAGTCTTGGCGTGGTCGTAGGAAAAGGGGCCGCCGTTAGCGACATCCTGATCATACTTGAATTTGTTGTCAAATGTAATTTCTCGTTGGCGGTAGCGCATTTCGCCGGCCAAGCCGAAACACAGGTGGACTTCAGGGACGTGATGACCGAGGCTAATATAGTTGGAGTCTTTCCAAAGAAAGTAGCAAAGGCCCTGTTCGGTAGCAATGATAAGGGTATTGCCGATAGAGCTGACGTCTTTGATGTCAGAGTATGTTGCAGAATTGTCATTGAACGGCACCTGGGCTTTAACGGAGACTGCGCCATTGTTGATTTTTGCATCAATAAAGGCCAAGGTATTATCTTCAGTTACAATTATAAAGTGCGTGAACTGTGATGTGCGGTGAATGTAGCGCGCCTCCTTAGCCGATAGCGCGCCGTCGCTTTGGCCTTTGAACTCGTAAGGCTGAGACAATGGTACAAGGGCAGACTTGTCTGGGCATAGATTAAGGGCGAGCGCAAGGTCTCCGTCGGGCGCATCATAGTCAGACGGGCTTGCGGTCAGTCCATTATATTTGATTTGTTGAATCATAACAGCATACGGGTTATAATCGGTAGATATGGTTTAGTGTTCTTGATAATTGCCGGGCCGACGGCGAATGCTGCTTTATCTCCGTCGAAGCCGATTGCCAGGAACATAGCGCGGCATAGAGCGATAGAATTGACATAGAGGGAAGGCGAGTCAGGGCGGGCCTGGCGGCATTGCGCTACGCCGTGGCCGACGGCAAGGCCGTGGTGAATTGCGTGAAGGTAGTATTCGCCGCCTTCGGTAATGATGTCGATAGAGTCGCCCGGTTTTAGGCCAAGGGTCTTGGATATTCGGGCAGTTAAGTTGATGCGTCCATCACGATAGAATGTTATATCGCGGCGTCGTATGTTTTGTAGAATACTCGGCATAGTCTATTCGAGCGTTGGCTCGAGGTGTTTGGATTTTATGGTGTGTTGGGGTTGATTATTCGGTAATAGGGTTTGCCGCAGGCAAATTCAGGACTAACGCCAAGTTTACGTGGCCCGTCGGCTGAAAGGGCGTAATCGTAGAATATTCGGTTGACGGTCGGATTGAGAGACTCGAATCCGATACAATGCTTCTGCGCGTTGTATTGAATGTCGGCAAGTTGAGTGGTTTGAGGATTCAGACCGTGATTAAAACAGAACCCGTAGTCTCCTATCGGAGAGCGCCGGAAGACGAATGCTCGAGTCAGATTTGAGTCGGTAGTGCGTCGAATGTGGTTGAATAGTCGCTTGGAAAATATGATGCTATTATCGGTCGGGTTGGCGATAATAAACATTTTGCGACTTTGTAGTCTATTAATAAGTCGTTTAAGCATAATGCGAATATAAGCGGTTTTAGTGTTATGTTCTGCTTAAGATTAACCGTGGGCATTAGTATTCGCGCCTCGATCTGAATTTGATTGTTTCGACATAGCGATAGGAGCGATTCGTTTGAAGCGTGTCACGGTGTTTGCGAGCTGCGGCCCGGCTTCGGAATATGAAGCAGGAGATTTCGCATTTGTCAGTGCCAATGGTGTTGATGATGTTTGCGTAGTAGCGGCGACCGAGCAGGAAGCTGAGAATTTCGTTAAGTAAAAGCATAGGGCTTATTAGTTAAGGGTTAATGAGGTCGGCCTCGGAAAAGGGAAAGATTTGTTTTTCGTAGATTTTGGCTATCACGGCTTCGGCCTGACAGCCCCTGGAGTCTTGCCAGCCGTCGCAGAGATATATGGCATCGCATCCAAGCATCGCCTCAATGTCGCGGCCCATATAGTAGGCATAGGATTTGTCAGGCTCGGAGCAGACGTCAAAAGGAGTGATTGCCTCGTGACCGTCGGCGATGAGCTGTTGTTTGATGGCATCTGCCTTTGAGTGCACCTTGTCGAGCTTATGGCCTGAAATTGGAATTGAGATGTAGATTTTCATTTTGATTGGTTTGCAATGTTGAATTATTTGTGTTCAGGAAAATAAATTTGCCGGGCAGGCCGGAAGATTGTAGCGCCATGGCGTTGGCAGCACCCCAGGCGACGAGCACTGAGCCGCAGCCGGCGGCATTGCCCTGCAAGCCGTCGGGCCGGTAGAATCGGAGGCGACGCGCAGTATGAGCATTGCAGAGGCGGTGGGGAAGATTATGTCGTGCCATAGAGCCGAATCCATTCGGTTGAATATCAGGGCGACTCCGTTGTTGTGGGCAGCCATTTTGCGGACAAACTGCTCGACCAGCGGGTGGGAGTATGGCGGGTTCAGCCACACTCGTCCGCTCCAAGGTTTACTGAGGCCGTTGTCGGCTTTGAAGTAGTAGCGGGTTGCAGTTGGCCAGCCCGGAGCGGCACAGGGGTCGAGGTCGAATTGACCGAGTGCCGCGATGATATGAGGTGGCGTGTACCACTCGTCGGAGCGGCGAGTTCGCTGAAAGGAGGTGTTCATTAGGTCTATGCTGATTGGGTGGTTAGGGAGCGGACGGCGGTGCACAGTGCCTCGCACCAGGCGCGCGCCACGGTGACCTCGACAGCGTTGCCGATGAATTTCTTTTGGTCGGCCTGCGTGCCGATGAGGATGTAGTCGGCCGGGAAGCCTTGGATGCGCAGCAGTTCGGGGATTTTCAGCATACGCATTGTGATGTCGACAATGTTGTACAAGGCCATAAATTCCTTGATTTTTACGGTCATCGGACTATCGTCGGTATAGATTTCAATGGCAACGTTGCCTGTTTTGGTTGCTACGAGATAGGGTGGCATCTTATCCATTCGGGCTATAAGTGTGAAGCAGGGCGCATCGACCGAGCCGCCGGCGGAGGCGAACTGAGGATTCATCAGGTAGTGTTGTTTAACGGTCACGAGGTGGTGCTTGGGGTTGGTTGTCAACGTGCCGGCGACAGTATCGACCGACGAGGGCGTGCCGTTGCCGTACTGCATATCGAGGAAGCGGAGCTGTACCAGTGACAGTTTATCGTGCGTGGCGATTGTCGACGCAGGCGCATCGCAAGAGGTGTTGAAGCCGTTGCCGTAGTGGACTGACACGAATGCGTGATGGTCTACCGTGGTGATTGTTCCGGCGGGGCCGTCGACTGATATGTTCTTATCCTCGGGCGTGCCGCTGTATTGCTTGGAGAGAAATGTCACCGAGGCGAGGGCAAGGCGCTGCTGCGTGGCCACCGTCGGGCACGGATCGTCGAGTGACGGCGGTACATATTTGCCGCTCTGGTTCATCGAGTTGTACTTTACCAGAAAAGCATCTTTGCCGCCGGCCACGAATTTTATAAGTCCGGCGTGGATGCGTTCGAGGGTGCTCTCGCAGAGCGGCTTCTTCCGGCCAAAGATAGAGCTGCCTTCATCCTCGAAGTCGAGAACGTCGCGCACCGGCCTCCACTTGGGCATTGGACCGAACAGCCCTGAGCCGCCGTTCTTGCAGTGGGTCGGCTCGGGGAAAACGATGGGCAGGTGTGGCCTGGCGAAGATGCCGAAGAACCGTTTGCGCGAGGTATAGGCGCCGAAGTCAGCGGCGTTGAGGATACGGTGGTCGAAATCGTAGCCGTATTTGCATACGTTGTGCACCCAGCGCAGATACGCACGGCCCTTATCCATCGACACGGGTTTGCCGTTGGCGTCGACGTCGCCCCACGACTTGAACTCCTCGACGTTCTCAATCTGGATATAGTCAGGAGCGATGGCTTCGATATATCGGAAAAGATGCTCGGCAAGGGTTCGGCTGTCGGCATCACGGGGCTGGCCGCCTTTTGCGCGGGAGAAGTTCGTGCACTCGAGCGACGCCCAGAGCACCACAAGGGCATCGGGGTTCTCCGTGCGGCAACGGTTGAGGTGCGCTACGAGCGGCGAGAGGTCGAGCGTCCGGATGTCTTCAGTGAAGTGGAGAGCATCGGGATGATTTGCAGCGTGGGAGGCTATGGCGTTGGCGTCGTGGTTAACGCAGGCGATGACCTTGGCACACTGTTCGCCGTCGATGCGTGCGGTCTCGACGCCGGTGCTTGTGCCGCCGGCACCGCAGAAGAGGTCAATGTAAAGGAGATTGGTCATTGGATGCAATCAGGTCTAAGAAGTCGTTTGGTTTAGGGAGTCTTTTGTTGAAGCGCCACCTCAGTTCGGGGTCGCTGTTTATTACTTGGCAAATGTCTTTAGAACTTTCGGCGCCCTCTACAAAGATTGCAGATACGCAGCCAGGGCGTCTATCGTCAACGCTGAACGGTATGACGTAGCCGAGGAATTTACGCCACAAGGTGTAACAATAGCCGGCGCCGGCTGTGGCTTCGTGGAAAGCGGCGCTGTCAACGCGGGATAGTGATTGGGTTTCGTGCTCGGAGAAGGAGCCTCTTAGTGGGCGGAAAAAGTGACCCGGTTTGCCTAGGGTTCCGTAGTAGGCGATGCGGCAGTGAAGTATATCCATTAACGTTTGATATCTATTTATTCGGTTTATAATCCTTGCACCTTTTGCAGCTCTCGGGATATGCGCATGCATAGCCAATGAGGCTGCGGTCGTGTTCGTGGTTTCATCTCACTCTCCTTTCTTTTCAATCAGTTGTCAAACCAAAATACTGCACGGCACTCGCTTCCGTCTGCCTCATAACCTTTCATCGCACCAAGCAGAGCGAGCCATTCAGAATAATCGCCCTTATAACCGCCTTCTTCATTTTTGAAGATACGGTTGATACAGTCTTCCATTTCGGTGGTCGTACACCAACTCGGAGTATGCCAATCGGGGCAGCTACAATACTTTGTGCCGTTAATCTCATAATAGGTACTACTTCCGTTCTTTACCCATCTGTCGGCATCAGCTTTACTATACTGAAAATCGTATTTAGCTTCATCCACGACTTTACCTCCATAGAGCATAAGTGTTCTATTCGATGCGTCAGACGGAAGCCCACGGACGGGCAGATGTTTAATGTTGCCGTAGTTCCTTACATCGGCTAATGCGGCGAACATTCCGTAGATGCGGTCGCTCCAACAATGTTTGTAGCCAAATATGGTGCAGTTCTCCCATTCAGCGTTTCCTTTGGCTTTACGTTCAAGCCTTAAATGTATATCACATCCCATAGTTCAGTTATTTTTATTGTTTTCAATCAGTTCAAGGGCGGATGCGATTCCGGCTGAGAGGGCTTGCTCGTAGGATGAATATGGCGTGTCAGAAACATCGGAATCCATAACTTGTGGTCTACACATTGGACTTGAATAAGTGAACCAATCAGATTCTTCATAAGACCAAACAGCATTAACTTCAATATTCTTTTTCTCTCTCAACCACTTCTGAGCCTGCCATAATGGAACGGCAGAGCAAAATTCCAATCCTTTCTCTATTCCTTTACGGTTGTCATTGTAGTTCTTGGGGGCTTTGCTGTGTACCATTTTGGGTTCGCCAAAAGAAGGTTCCGGCTCTAAACGCATCTTGACGGAATATCCGTAATGGCACGGCCACTCAAACCCAGCCTTCTTTAGCGCAAGGGCAATGGGATATGAAACGTAGTCTTCGGTATTCATTTTTTGTCTCATTCTCTTTTTATTTTCGGGGTGAAGTTGGGGCAATTAACTCGTGAATCACTCTTCCAAATGCAGATGCTGCTTTCTTTATTCGGGCACTTGCAATGTGGAAAGTCATCCATCAACCATTCAAAGAAGTTGCGCTTGCCATAGTATTTACATTCCCTCGGTTTCTGCGGGCGGTTAGTCGGGGTCATAGTCGGTTACTCTAAATTTACGTTCAAGCCAATCTTGAAAATGTTCTATATCCTCACTAATTAGCGACATCCAATATGTAAAAGCCGCAAAAGGCAGAGTAGCAAAGAATATTACATTGTAGATAGCTCTGCGGTATTTCTTTTTCATTGTTCTTGTTTATTCGTTCAAATATTTACGTTTCTTTTTGTGCTCAACTATGTCATCTATCTTGCCTACTACCCAAGCTAAAGCGTCCCATACTTTCCAAAATATACAAAACGCGGCGAAGTAGATGAAAATATCCTTGTCTATCCCAATCCAACATCCCAACATTGAGAGTAGAATTATGGCAACCGTGCCTAATACCGTAACCAATCCGATGAAGACCATTAGGGCAAAGATTAACAGTAGTTCATTCCCGATAAATTTCAGTGCGCTTTTTATTTTCATTTTCTTTTCCTCCTTATTTTGTCAAACTTAGCATAGGGCGAGACGTAGGATTTGCAACGGGGGTTATCAGGAACCAAATGGTTGCCATCACCGTAAATATTGATTATCGGTAGAGCGTGTATCTCGTAGACAGCATTTGCTTTTCTTTCCATATCTCACTTCTCGTTTAGCAGTTCGGGGCTATCGTGGATGTTGCCGATAACATTGCAACGCCTTCTTCTATCAATCCAAGATCCAAGAGGTTTTATCTCTAATTCGCTCTCAAAGGAGAATCTAATGCAAAATGCAGATAGATTACTATTCCATCTTACTTCGGAAATATAATCTCGCAGACTGATTATGTCACCCTCGTAGATTTCCAAACCGTTCTTGTCGAGCACTCCTGTGAATTGTCCTACGGTGGCGGGGTCAACATTGTGGTAGTGAAAGTCCGCGCGGCAGACAGAGGGTTGAGGCTCGCTCTCGTCATAGCTGACGATGCGGGTTCCTGTGTGCGGTTTAAGCAGGTCGCCATACACCCACTCGCCATTGTCAATGCGTTTGCCTCTGAATTTGATTGTGCGGTTCATATCTCACCTCCTTTCTCCCGGCACGGGCAGTCCGGGTCGTGGGTGATGGATGGCGATGACACTCTGCCTCCCGTATCATACTTGATATAATAATGACCGTCAAAGTAGATACGGCTCATACAGTGGTGATTCTGAGGTTGGTGATTTATAACATTTGGTAGTGGCTGTGCATTTATCGCTATATTCTCGCACCCCGTCAGCATCAGGGTAAACAGGGAGAGGATTGCTATTGTCAGTTTGTTCATATTGATTGTTATTCGGGATTTAACTGAGGGATGGGGAGCCAATGGGTCGGATTAATGTCGCCATAATTGCCATAAACGAACCACATCTTATCTTGTTCAGAGTAGTAAGCAAGGACGTAACCATAATTTGAATGTGTTAATACAGTTTCGTCATCTTCTGGCAACCGCTCATCCACGCTTATCCACTGATGCGAGAGGGCAAAGTCCACACCTTTATCCCATCCATCTGAGAAGTTCTCTGAGGGCATATAGGTTGCGCAGTTAAGTTCCTCGTCAGTGAGATTCTTGTCGCCGAAGTGACTTGCCGCCCATGCTCGGCGCATGGCCTTTTGTTCTGCTGTCATATTGATAACTTTATTTGGTTGATGATTTCTTCTATGGTTCTCGCAATTGTAGGTTCAGGACGAAATTCATTTGTCGGCATAGCCATATCCATTAGCACCTCCCTCAGCTTGGATATGGTTACAACTGCATCGTCAGACAATGGCGTATCATCGGGGACTATTTCAAGCTCATGCTTGCGATAAAACGTGCCATCGGCAGTGTATATCGTTTCGCCGTTCCATGAAGCTCTTTCAGTCACCTCAATCACCTTGCCGTCTGATTTTCGTTTAGCTTTCATATCACTTCACCAATTCAAAGTCGTAAACAAACACATATGGATTGGACTTCCACGTTCCTTTGCCGGATATGCGGTCTATCAAGGCTGCGTAGGCTTCGCGGGGAGTTCTCGGCATATCTCTCCATTCAAACATTTCAAAGCCATCTGCCATGTCATATTTGAATAGTTCTCTATCTTTAGTCCACTTGCAGACACCCTCTGCCATACAATCCTCATAGGATATATCCTGCAACCGCTCCACACGCACGTCGGTGATGCGGATTTGGTGGAGCATGAGGTCAGCGCGAGCGAACATTTTATTAGTCCAACCGGGAGATAGTTCGGTCTTGACATAACCGCCTATTCCGTTAGCCTCCATTAATGGAGCTTCAGCGGCAAGACCAATGTCTTTGTAGCTTTGCGCCACGGCAACGACCTCGCCAACTTTATATTTGGGGAGTATTTGTCCTCCGTCAAAATCCCGCTCGTCTGCATCATACATACACGGATATTCAAGTATCGCATTGTCTGATTGTCGACGATAAACATGGAAGCCTGCAACCCATTCACCTTTGAACTCTTTTGGGCAAGTTATTATCCGCCTCGTCTGCGTCTTTCGACCGCTCAACACGGCTTCGGTGAGTCCGAATTTATCTGAGAACATTATCTTTTTCATATCGTTTCACCTTTCATAAAGCAAATCCAATGGGTGTTAGAGCGTTTGCCGGACTTATGTCCGAATATCGGTTTGTGAGGAGTAAGTTTCAATATTTCAGAAACTTTAATATCCGTTTCATTCCATTTGAATATAAGGAAACCGCCGGGCATAAGGACACGGAAGCATTCTGCGAAACCTTTTGAAAGCATATCGCGCCAATCTAAGTACAAAGCTCCATATTTGATATGCTGATAACCCGTTGGATGAGCCTTTTCATTTAGGCTGCCATACATGTCTGCCATTTTGGATTTGCCGACATTGCGCAATAAGTGTGGAGGGTCGAATACTACCATACGAAAAGAATCGTCAGGATATGGCATATTTGTAAAGTCTGCTTGAACATCCGGCTTGACCTCGAATTTACGCCCGTCACAAAGAGTGGTTTCAACTTCTCGAATATCCTGAAATAAAACGTTGGGATTATGCTTGTCGAAGTAGAACATCCTACCTCCGCAACATGCGTCAAGTATTGGCTTATCTTTCATGCTTCCGTCATTTATCAGTTTCGTTAAAGGCGGCGGGGTCTCCTTTCAGCGGCGGGATGGGAAGCCACATTTGAGGGTTACGGGTAAACTCATCATCGCTCGAATACCACTCTCCGTTGAAATACGCCGCTATATGCAGTCCATTCGCGTCAATGGCTACAACATCTGCATCCGTTTCCGGCAGTTCCGCCTTTGGGTCTCTCCACTGCGAGGCGAGGGCTTCGGTGGCGCCGGCGAAATAACCCTCGGTAATCATGTGCTTAATATCCTTTATGCCACAGGGAACGCCGTTTGTGCCAAACGAATCAATTACATTCTCGGCATACGCTCTCGCTTTTTCTTCGGTTGTCATAGCTGGTTGAGTTTATAGTTGTTGGCGGTCAGCCATTCGATCATCTTGCAAACTGCCTCAATAAGGTTGCAGTCTGTAAAATATTTCAATCGGCCCAATGTGGTTATCGTGGAGTTGGAAATGTCCTCGGGGTTATCCCATTTGCATTTGAAATAAGCAATACCATAGTGAACAGACGCATTCTTCCCTCTGTTACATTTCTGGATGGTTAACCAATAGCCGTCCTCTATCTTCTCGGGCAGGAGGTCAAGCAATGCTGAGAGCGACCATGCGGGGATAATCTCATTGTAGTCCTCCATCAACTTAGCCTTTTGCATTTCTTCTGGCATAAACCCATAGGGACTGTTGAATAAGTCCCATTCTTCCGATGGTTCGGGAGGGGAGGCCAGACTTCCGCCTCTCGGCACAATCGCACCATGCCAGTGCATATCCGCACTCTCAGCCGACACTCCGCATTGCAGAAGTCGCGCTGACTGCTCTTTTGTGGTTGCTATGTTTGTTGTCATATCGTATCGGGTAATTTGATTTTCTTTGTCCTTCCGTTGACTATCACTTTCAGCTCTCTGCCTTTGCGCGGCTTGTCACAATGCTCATAGGAGGCATAGAACGATTCGTCCTCGTATAGTTCTGTGTTGAACGGAGCGAGCTTGAATGTCCCGCAGTCGAAATCGACAGCAAGCAGCATACACTCCACGTCTATTTCGGGATGCTTTTGGTGGAAGATGATAACCTCGCTGTGCCGATATGCGTATTTGGCAAACTGGTCTTGGGTCATATCGCTGATGTTTAAG
>JAIDJW010000167.1 GCA_029052015.1 Paramuribaculum sp.
CCTCCGGGATGCATCATTTTAGATAGCGCCGTCCATGCATCCGCCACACTGTTGGCTCTGAAAAAGACCCATCCGATCATCGTTGCCACAAATGTAAGTACCATCGACAACACCACCCCGAATCTGCCTATGGATAGCCTGCGCGGACAGATTTTGCGCTTTAGCGAGAGAATCACCTGGAGCATGCCATGATAGGCGCCCCACACCACAAAAGTCATGTTCGCTCCATGCCAGAGTCCGCTCACAACAAACGTCACCAGCAGATTGCGCTGATGGCGCGCTGTCGTGCACCGGCTGCCTCCTAGGGGAATATATACATAGTCGGCAAACCACGAGGAAAGACTTATGTGCCATCTGCGCCAGAAATCCTTTACATCGCGCGCAAGATACGGACGCATGAAATTGTGCATCAGCGTGAAGCCAAGACATCGTGCCGTGCCTATGGCTATAAGGGAATAGCCGCCGAAATCGCAGAATATCTGGAAAGTGAAGAAAAATGTGGCAAGCCATACACTGGTGCCGTTGTGCATGTCTATGTTATTATACACCGCATTGACGTATGGGGCCACGTTGTCGGCAATGCACAGCTTCATGAAAAAGCCCCACGTCATGAGCTTCAGTCCCTCCATGATTTCCTGCCCGTCGAGTTTATGCTCGCGATGAAATTGCGGAATAAGATTCTTTGCCCTCTCGATAGGACCTGCCACCAGTTGAGGAAAAAAAGCGACAAACAGAGCGTAGGTAAGCAGACTTCGTTCCGCTCTGAGTGTTCCCCGGTACACATCGACCGTGTAGCCTACAGCCTGAAATGTGTAAAACGATATGCCTACCGGTAGCAACAGAGTAAATTCGGGCACATCCATTGCGATTCCCAAGGTCTGCAGTGCAGAATGCACGGTAGCCGACACAAAACCGAGATATTTGTAAAGGAATAGTATTCCAAAATTTAAAATCAGACAAGCCGTAAGCCAGATCCTTTTGCGTGAGGCATTCCGCTCCATCAAAATACCGCACCCCCATGTGGTAACAGACGACATCAATATCAGCGCCGCATATACAGGCTGCCAGTTCATATAAAAATAATAGCTGGCGGCAAGAAGCATAGGATTACGCCATTTATACGGCAAAATCCAATACAACACCACTACACACGGAAAAAATACAAGGAATTGTAAAGAGTTAAACAACATATCGGTCACAAATGTACGCATAAAACACGACAATCATGTCCGTACGGCATAAAAAAACAGCCATTTGGCATTCAGCATACTGCTGACCAAATGGCTGATTTATATGAATTTCAAGGGAGGTATACTATTCCCACTCGATTGTTGCCGGCGGTTTGGAGGAGATGTCGTAGGTCACGCGGTTGACTCCGCGCACTTTGTTGATTATCTTGTTGCTGACCTCGGCGAGGAATTCGTAAGGAAGGTGCGCCCAGTCGGCTGTCATGGCGTCGGTGCTTGTTACAGCGCGGAGAGCTACGGCGCGCTCATATGTGCGCTCGTCGCCCATCACTCCCACACTCTGCACGGGGAGAAGTATCACTCCTGCCTGCCACACTTTGTCATACAGACCGTGGTCGCGGAGTCCCTGGATGAAGATGTCGTCGGCATCCTGAAGTATGCGCACTTTCTCGGGGGTGATGTCGCCGAGAATTCTCACTGCGAGACCGGGACCCGGGAAGGGGTGACGGCTTATAAGGTGCTCCGGCATGCCGAGCTCGCGGCCTACGGCTCTTACCTCGTCCTTGAACAGCAGGCGCAGGGGCTCGCAGAGCTTGAGGTTCATTTTTTCGGGGAGTCCGCCTACATTGTGGTGGCTCTTGATGACTGTGCCGGTGATTGACAGCGATTCGATGCAGTCGGGATAGATGGTGCCCTGACCGAGCCATTTCACATCCTTGAGCTTGTGGGCCTCGCGGTCAAACACGTCGATAAAGCCCTTGCCGATGATTTTGCGCTTGCGCTCCGGCTCTGTCACTCCTTCAAGTTCCTTGAAGAATTCGGCGGAAGCATCCACGCCTATCACGTTAAGTCCGAGGCCCTCGTAATCGCGCATCACATTGGCAAACTCGTTTTTGCGCAGCATGCCGTGGTCAACGAAAATACAGGTGAGGTTGCTGCCGATGGCTTTGTTGAGAAGCACGGCTGCCACCGAGGAGTCTACGCCGCCGCTGAGTCCGAGAACAACCTTGTCGTCGCCGAGCTGTTCTTTAAGGCTCCTGACTGTCGATTCGATGAAGGATGCGGCGCTCCAGTCCTGCTTGCCTCCGCAGATGCCGGCAACAAAATTCTTGAGAATCTGCATGCCGCATTCGCTGTGATACACCTCCGGATGAAACTGAACGCCCCACACCTTTTCGCCCTCGGCGCGATAGGCTGCCACGGGCACATGGTCGGTTGACGCTATGATTTTGAACCCGGTGGGAAGGGAAGTTATAGTGTCGCCGTGGCTCATCCACACCTGGGCTCCGGGCTCTATGCCGGCGAGGAGCGGGTCGGTGGAATCGACTTTTTCAAGGCGTGCGCGTCCATACTCGCGGCTGTCGGCGCTCTCTACCGTGCCTCCGTTGACGTAAGCCATAAACTGCGCGCCATAGCAGATGCCGAGCAGAGGATATTTGCCACGGATGCCGCTGAGGTCAACCTTGAAGGCCTTTTCATCGTAGACAGAGAATGGCGAGCCAGAAAGTATCACTCCGATAACACTCGGGTCGTCGTGTGGAAACTTATTGTAGGGCACGATTTCGCAGTACATATTGAGCTCGCGCACGCGGCGTCCGATGAGCTGTGTTGTCTGCGAGCCGAAGTCAAGAATTATGATTTTTTCCTGCATTGCTTGTAGGTAATGATTGATTTATGTGCAAAAATACAATTTTCCCGCTTCCCTTGCAAGAATTAACGGATTACGGGCCACTTGAATTGTCTCAGCGCGCTCTGCAGGCGAGCCTCGTTGCCGCCGCAATATGAGTTGCAGATTGTGTGGAAGCGCCGGGAGTGGTTCATTTCAAGCAGATGGGCGAGTTCGTGGCACACTATGTAGTCTCTGAGCTCAAGAGGCAGAAATACTAGCAGATGGCTCAGGCTGATTATTCCACGACCATCGCAGGTGCCAAGCACCTTGTGTCCCCTTCCGATTTTCCACCCTGCTGGAGATGCTCCGACTCTTGCGGCGATGCTCTGCGCTCGCTCCATGAGCAGCCGCTCTGCAAGCACTGTAGCGAGGCGGCACAACACCTTGCTCACACTCTGCGTGCCGTTGTTGGTTGTCAGGTCGATATCGCTCCCTATTTCTATGTATGTTACCGGAAGAACCGGGCGTGCGATTATGGTGCTGGGCTTGAAACTCTGCCGCCGAAGCACGAAGGTCACCCCTGGGCATTCTATTGTCTGACCTTCGCTATAGCGTGCGGCGGGACGTATGGCAAGCAGCTTTGGCGCAAGCTCGGCTATTGCTTTTGACAGATCTGAGGATGAGAAGCGCCTGGGAACTGTAAGCGACACTTCGCCTCCCCTCCACCGCGCGGTCACACTTTTCGCCCTTGCGCAGACTTTTATATTGACAGTGCCGAGCTGTGGGTGCGATATCGTCATAGCGAGCTCACTCCCCATAACAGTTTGCTTCGGAGAGTTTCGGAGAAAGTGTGATGCGGAAGTCTCACAACATTGGTTACAAAAGGTGCTTTGCGTAATATGAGCCGTGAACCGACAGGCAACGAGCGGGCATTGCCGTCAAGACTCAGGGTAAACGTGTTGGAGCGTGAGAGCGGAATGAGTTCAATCACCGCATTGTCGTTGACTACCAGCGGGCGCATATTAAGAGAATGCGGCGCGATTGGGGTGATAACCCAGTTGGCGGCTGTCGGAGCGATAATCGGACCGCCGGCGCTCATATTGTCTGCCGTGCCGCCTGTAGG
>JAIDJW010000168.1 GCA_029052015.1 Paramuribaculum sp.
CGACCGGCTTTAACGTTATCATCAATAAAAACACGTCTCAGCTATGTCATCACAACCCAATGCAGCGGTGACCCCAACCGCCGGTAATCAGGCAACTGCCGCCAATGACACCAGGCATCATCCCAGACCGGGACGAGTGTTGCTTATGACGATAAATCTCATTGTGCTCCTCCTATCCGTGATGCTCATTGTATGGATTTCTATCGACACTTTCGAAACTAAACAGTTTCTGAACAATAAGCCTTATATGACTTTCCAGTTCTGGGTCTGCATCTTCTTTCTGATTGATTTTTTTGTGGGGCTGGTGTATGCCGACAACAAATGGCGCTATTTTCTGCACCGGTTTGTTTTTCTGATACTGTCTCTTCCGGTGCTGAACTTCGTGCACTGGATGCAGATTCCGCTCAGCCACGACGCGCTCTACTTTGTGCGCTTCATTCCTCTTGCCCGCGGAGCGCTGGCGCTGTCTATAGTGATGGGCTACCTGTCAAGCAACGCTGTCACGAGCCTGTTCATGTCCTATCTCTCAATCATGATTCTCATCTGCTATTTCTGCTCGCTTATCTTTTACGCCCGCGAGTATGGTGTCAATCCGGAGGTGAAGACTTACTGGACTGCGCTCTGGTGGAGCTTCATGAACCTGTCTACCGTCGGCTGTGACATACCTCCCATGACAGTCAGCGGCAAGATTGTGGCTGTGGTGCTTCCGATATGCGGCATGATTATATTCCCGTTGTTTACGGTGTATCTGACCAATTATGTGACCAACGCCATGAACCGCAGCCACAAGGAAGCTCCGGATTTTTAAGAATTGTAGAAACAGAAAAAATAACGTACATTTGTGAATCAAACCATAAATGTACGTTTTTTTCATGAAAAGCATTATCACAGCACTGGCTGTCGGCGTTGTTCTCTCAGCCGCGGCAGTAGAGCCGAGCGAGCAGGTGCGTCAGCTCGCGAGCAATTACTACGCATATCCTTACACTACGTCTCCAGCGCCGGCGCAGACACCGGCGCCGAAGGGCTACAAACCGTTTCACATCGAGCACTACGGGCGTCACGGCTCGCGCTGGCATATCGGCACGGGGATGTACCGCAATCCCATAAAGCTCCTTGAGCCTGCCGAGCGCAACAACAAGCTGACGCCCCGGGGCAAGGAAGTGCTTGCGCAATTGCGCGATATAGAAAAGGATTCGCGTGGACGCGACGGCGAGCTTACGCCGCTTGGAGCCGCCCAGCACAGAGGCATTGCCCGACGGATGTATGCCAATTTTCCTGAAGTGTTTGCCGACGGCAGCCATGTCGATGCCCGCTCCACAGTCGTTGTCCGCTGCATACTTTCGATGGATAATGAGCTTCAGGAGTTGCTGGCGGCAAATCCGAAACTGAATATCACATCAGACGCTTCGCGTGCAGATATGTATTACATGAACTTCACCGATACCGACACTGTTGCCGCAAATGCCGCGAAGCTTGCCAAGCAGCAGCTTGCCGATTTCCATGCGTCCAATAAGCCGGGCTATGGATTTGTCAATAAGCTTGTGAGTGACCCGCAGTTTGCCGCCGATTCCATCAAGGCTGACGCCCTTTTCTATTATCTGACAAAACTCAGCGCCAACGCTCAGAGCCATTACGGCATGCCGGCATTCTACGACCTTTTCAATCAGGAAGACCTCGACAAGGAGTGGCTAAACGACAATGCAAGCTGGTTTGTGAGAATGGGCAACAGCAAGCTCACCGACAATCTTGCCGCTTTCTCACAGCGACGCCTGCTTCACAACATGATTGCGAGTGCCGACACCGCGGTGACATCCGCAAAACCGGGTGCCAATCTGCGTTTCGGCCACGAAGTGTGCGTGCTTCCGCTCGTTGTGCTTATGGAGCTTGACAGCTATGGTGATGAAATCAATGACCTGAGTGAAGTTGCCGCCAAATGGAAGAACTACGAGATTTTCCCTATGGCTTCGAATGTGCAGATGATTTTCTTCCGCCCCGAGGGTAGCACAAATCCGGAGGATGTGCTTGTGAAGGTGCTTCTAAATGAGCGCGAGGTCAAGCTGCCTGTAGCCACAGCCAACGCTCCATATTACAAGTGGACCGACCTGAGAAACTACTACCTTAAAAAGCTGGAACGCATACCAGACTGATTTATCTGACAGAATTAGACACTACTGCGGCGGGATACATTATATTTATATATTGTGTGTCCCGCCGTTTTTTAGTAGTATACACCTGCAGCGGATTATTCAGTCTGAAAAACTATTGTCGGTGTACCGGTGTTATACACATACAAGATTTCAACTTAAGTTTATGAATGGGATAAAGATTTTGTTACTATTGCTTGCCGCGTCTGCTCCCCCGGGCGCTTCTGCCCGGGGGATCGCGACAGTCATCGATTCGCTTGCCTTACCCCGCTCGGAAACTATACATGCTACTTTTACAGTGGCGATGCCACAGTTGCCGGAAGATGTGACCTACAATGTGGATTTGTACACAGAACAATCCTCTGACACCATCCTCTTTCCGTGCTCATACCTCATTGACTGGAAAATAGAATCGACCGACAACCAATCTTATGGCTTCTCGGCATTTTTCAACGGCAATCATTATCGTTTTGCCGGAGAGAAGTTGCAGGAATACCATGCATCAGCCGACTCTGTCGCTTTTATGCCGCGCAGATTCGGCGCCTCGTCGTCTGAAGGAGTTCAGCACTCAGCCCAGTTCGTCAATCTGCTGCCGGTGTCTATAGCCTCAGGCCTTGAGCAGATGCAAAAGGATACCACCTGTACCGTAACATTCGTTCCCGACACTATCGTTGGCGGAGAAAAAGCGGCGGTGATAAAGGCAAAAAGGATAGTCGGCGGTTATGCGGCAATGGAATGCGAATATGTTCTTGACCCGCGCAGCTATGCTCCCAGAAAAGCGCATTTTGAAAATAGTCCCGGCTCTGTCAGCGAGCAGACGGTGGATGTGTCATACGATTCCTCCGGTCTGCTTCCCGACGGTATGACCATTACCGAGCCTTATCTTATATCGCGTTATCCCGATATATTTGCGCGTTTGCGCCAAAGCAGCTTTACACTCGAAAAACTTGTAGGGCATCCGCTTCCGGGCTTCTCCGCGCCGACACCGACAGCAGAGCGCTATTCCAGACGCACAGGCGACCTGCTGCCGTCAACAACTCTGCTGGCAATAATAGATCCGACAGTCTCCTTTGCCCCCGCTCTGGTTGAGGAGCTCCGCTCTGTCGCGGCCACCTCACCCTCGCCGATAAGCCTCATCATGGCGTTTACAACAACCAATGCCGATCTTATAGAAGAGGTGACAGGTCCGCTTAAGGCAGGGGAGACAATCCTTCAGAGTGCCCGCGGGCTGGCACGCGACCTCGGGGCGGCAAATCTGCCATCAATATTGCTCGTCGATTCATCTTCAAAAGTCATCGACGTGATGGTTGGTTACAACAATGACCTTGCCACATCTGTTATACAGAAAATAGCGTTACAGCAATAAATACTGAAAACTAAAATATGGAAACAATCAATTTTAAAGGGCAGCCATGTCACACATACGGCTCGCTGCCGACAGTAGGGGAGCCGGCCCCCGCCTTTCAGCTGACCGGCACCGACCTA
>JAIDJW010000169.1 GCA_029052015.1 Paramuribaculum sp.
AGCGCCGCGATTGAAGAAATAGACAAATCTATCGCCCACCTCCAGAAAATCAAGGAGAATCTGCTCGGCAGCGAAAACAATCTGCGCCTTGCCAACGACAAGGCCGAAGGTCTCAGTGTCAAGAAACTCACGCGCGGCAATCCCACTATGAAAGCCAAATTTGACGAAGCCCGCAACTCCCGGAAATAGTAAGATAGGAGTAAATAGCTACGATATAAAATAGGTATGAATCCCGGTTTCGGCTATTCGCTGCTTCAGCGGAGGAATTTTGGGGCGAGGATGAAGATGCCGAGAGAGATGCCGAAGTTCCAGTTGCGCGCGGGGTAGCTCATGTAGTTGGCGTATGCGCTCATAGTGGTGAAGGGGAGTGTCACCGCAATCGCCGCTTCGCCGAAAAATTCGGGGTTGGAGAATGCTTTGCCGTAGCCGGCTCTCAAATCGGGCAGCTCGATGATTTTCTTATATGGCAGGAAGACATTGAATGTGCCGCGCACCTGCACTGTCGAATTCATCTTCCAGATTGGCACGATGCCGGCGGTGACGTATGAGTTGGCGCGGAAAGCCGGATTGAACGAGTTATAGCTTGACGGCGTGGGGTTGAATGTCGGCGCCATGACGATGGAGGCATTGTAGGTCGGAGCGAGTTTGCGCGACGAGTACAGTCCGTTTGCTACCCCTCCGAGAGCAAAATGCTTGCCAAGGTCGAAGTATTTTGCCACGTTCAGCTCCGCCTGAATGAAATCCATCTTGCCTTTGGAACTCGGTAACGTGCCTGATGAAGAGGCGTCATAGTGATAGCGTCCCTTCACGCCCATGACTTTGATTTTATACTGTGCTCCCGACGCAGGATAGTTGATATTGTCGAGCGTTGTGTAGTCGTAGCTCACGAATGCCTGCATGAGATTGCGCAGCACTCGGTCGCGGTTGTGCTCCGAAAAAAGCACTCTGTTGTTTTGGAAAAATCTGTCGATGAGATGGCCGAATCCGGCGCCGGCATCAAATTTGCCGCGCCGACCGACCCCCACCGAGTAGATGAGCTGAGAATACACCTCGTTAGATACTATAGATATAGGAGTATTGTCCTTGAAAAACAGATGGTCGTTTTCGTAAAACTTCTGGCGTGAAGCACCGGCTCTGATTTTCAGGGAAGAGGGTACGGCTGTGAGCAGACTTATGCGCGCGTTGAACAGCGCCGCCATGTAGCTCTGTCCTATCCAGCCGTTAATATTGGCATCAAGCGAGTTGAAGCTCATGGTGTTGTAGCCGCCGGACAAAAAGAGCATGCTTGAGGTGGAAGACGATACATAGCCTCCGAATCCCACTCTGAAATTATCTTTTACGGTAGCCTTGAGGCTTAGGTCAAACAATCCGTCGGATTTGTCGTGAGTAGCTTCCGGCACAAGATTTTCGAGTTTACCGGGAGTGATGGCGCGATAATATGAGTCGCGTGCGCGCTCAAGTCCGAATGTGTCGGGACTGTTGTGTGTGAACAGGTATTTTATGTACTCATTTTGTGAACGTGTGCCACCTGTCACGATAACACTGTCGAATCTAACATACGGAGTCTGCGACTTGAATACGGCCCTGCGCAGATTTCTGACCTGTGGGTCAACGCGTGATGTCACGCGGCTCTTGATAGAGTCCATCATCTGCATGGCGGTGTTGTAGCCGATTCGGTATATGGTATCGGCTTTCTCAAAGTCGAGAATGCCGAACATTTTTACCGGCACATTCATGCTTATGCCCCAGTTGTCGGGCAGATTGTAGTCATTGTTCTGAATAATGAGGTCCTCGAGCTGCTGGAAGAGGTCGTTGGATTTGGGCTTGCCGTCGGGTCCTGAAACATTGGAGCCTATCATGATGTCTGGCGCAAAATCGGTGTGCATCACATTGAAAGGGTAGTTGTCATAGATGCCGCCATCGTACACCAGCACACTGTCAATCTCTATTGGGCGAAAAACGAGCGGAAAGCTCATCGAGGCGCGTATCGCGTCGCCGAGCGACCCGGAACGAAGCACAAGCTTGTGCTTTGAGTACACGTCGGAGGTTACGGTGCGCAGAGGCACAAAGAGGTTGTCGAAATTGCCATTGCACTGTGCCGTATATTTCGCAAACAGATCCATAAAAGCGAAATTCATCGGCAGTGGATTGATGAGACTTGTCGGCAAAACAGTCGGTGAACCGTTGTCCTTTTTTTCACCGAGATTAAAATGCACGAGTGCAGGTGTAGGCTCCGATTCGGCATAATAATATGTGAGGTTCGGGTCGATTTTACCCGTGCTCCAGTATGAAAACCCTTTTGACTTTATGAGCTCCATCATCTCTGCCGGAGTGTAGCCGCAGGCATAAAGGCCTCCGATAATGGCTCCCATTGAAGTGCCGGTGATATAGTCGATAGGTATATTGTTGTCCTCAAGCGCCTGTATCACTCCGATATGGGCTATGCCTTTGGCCCCTCCGCCGCTAAGCACAAGTCCTACCGCCTGGGCAGATGGCGCCATTGTAGTGTCGGCGGGGGTGGCTGAGGCAAGCAGACACGAAATCATGGCTATTGCAGCAAACACACTTCTCATTTCTCTCGTAAAATAAATGGTTGATATCCTTTAAACAATCATCGCAAAAGAGCTGTTCAGGATTATTTTATGTAATTTTGTGGCAAAATTACTACTTATCTATATTATGTCGCGCCAACAATTTGACAATCTTGACCGCAAGATATTAAAGATGCTGACCGAAAACGCACGCACACCCTTTCTTGAGATAGCACGCGAGTGCGGGGTGAGCGGCGCCGCTATCCACCAACGTATTCAGAAGCTTATATCTTCCGGTATTATCCAGGGATTTGAGACTCTTGTCAATCCCGGTTCGAGCGGTTATGAAACCTGTGCTTATATCGGTTTTTTTCTCAAAGACCCCGCGAAATACAGCACAGTGGTGGCAGAGCTAACAAAAATACCAGAAGTCGTGGAGTGTCATTTCACAACCGGTAAATACGACCTCCTCATAAAATTATATGCGCGAAACAATGACCATCTGCTCCAGATAATCCACGGACCGCTTCAGACTATCGGAGCGGGTAGAACAGAGACTCTCATATCTTTCAAGGAGGAGTTCCGCCGTCCTTTGCCTATCGATATTACAGATGACTGACACCGCTTTTGAATCACAGCTTGACGCCATTGTGCTTGATGCAATGGACTGGACCCGGAGAGCAGGCGCCGCGCTGCTTGGCTATTTCCGTAAACCCGGGCTCGAAACGCATACCAAGCTCAATGAGGCAGATATTGTCACCGCCGCCGATAAAGCATCTGAGGCAGTGCTTGTGAGTAACATCCGAAGCCGGTATCCCGACCATTCGATTTTGTCGGAAGAGAGCGGGGAGTCGTCAGGGGCGAGCCCATGGCGTTGGGTCATAGACCCCCTTGACGGAACTACGAATTTTCGCTCAGGGCTTCCGGCATTCTGCATCAGCGTAGGTATAGAATATGGAGGCAAGGCAGTTGCCGGAATAGTTTATGCCCCTTATCTCAACGAATTCTTTCATGCGGTGAAAGGGCATGGCGCATATCTTAACGGCGAGCCGGTGGGATGCCGTTCTGTCACTAAAATAGAGCGTGCGGTAGTTTCCACCGGTTTTCCCGTAGACCGTGCCACTAATCCGGACAACAA
>JAIDJW010000017.1 GCA_029052015.1 Paramuribaculum sp.
GTATAGCACACTGCGCCGTCGGCTATGCCGCCGAGGTTATTTATCATGCGGATTGACTCCTTGACATTGTCTATATCATTGAGGGCGTCGAAAATACGCATCACATTGAGACCATTGGCTATAGCCTCCTTGTAGAATCCCTCGAGCACACTGTCGGGATAAGGCACATAACCGAAAAGGTTTCTGCCACGCGAAAGAGCGCTGAGAAGAGATTTGCCTTTCATCGCCTCAGAAGCCTTGCGCAGACGGTCCCAGGGTGACTCGCCGAGATAACGCATCACCGAGTCAGGCACTGCACCGCCCCACACTTCCATTATATAAAAACCCGCATTCTCATAGAGAGGCAGCAGACGGTCAATGGTAGCCTGACTCATGCGGGTTGCAAAGAGCGACTGCTGTCCGTCGCGCATGGTCAGGTCTCTGATTTTCAGTTTTCGAGCTTCCATTCTTATGCTATTTATGGTTATTTTCGACCGCAAAATTACATTATAAGATTCAATTACTGAAAAAATTCTTTAATAAACTTCTCCATCTGTCACATTTTAGTGCCGCCACAACCTACCCTACACAAAAAAAAAGCAACCGCACGGACTAAGTCCATGCGGTCACACTTTCAAAGGTCAATATCGTTTACCAGCCGGGGTTCTGTTTCCAGAGACCTCTTGTGAGCGAAATCATGCGCTCCTGCAGAGGCAGCAGATAATCGCGCGACGGATTAAACTGCCAGCCACCGTCGTAGCCGGTAGGATTGGTCGGAATGATATAGCGGAATGAATCACCCGGGTTGCCCGACAGCCAGATGGTATTGCCGGATGCCTGGTCATATTTGAGATTCGAGTATGCAGATTCGTTCTCAAGCGAACTTCCGGTAAACAGCGCTCCCTGATGCCATTTGCCAACAAAAATCTCTTCGGCTGCAGCCCAGCGCATAATCTCGTCAAAGCGACGGCCCTCGCAGGCGGTCTCCACGCGGCGCTCGCGGCGCACAGCCTGGATATACTTGTCAAGATGAGCGAAAGGATAAGCGGCATCGGTATTGTACTCCCTGTCAAAATCCACATCAGGCATGCCTACGCGGGCACGCAGAGGATGCAGTGCATCCACTATCGCTGCGGCATTTGCCGCACCATTGAGTTCGGCGAGCGCCTCGGCATAGTTCAGAAGCACATCGGCATAACGGAACTGTATTGCCGGAGTAGCGCCCTTGAATTCAGCGTCAAGATTGCCGGTATAGTCAATCTGCACATGTTTCAGCAGAGAGTATCCGCTAATATTGTTATTGTAGGCGGAAGTGCCGATCAGCGGCGGAATGCTGTACGGACCGTCGTCCGGACGGAGAATCTGACCGGGAGTGGCCACAGTCTGCGCAAGGCGCGGGTCGCGCACTGTCGGAAGAAGTTCGTTGCCCCACACCTTCTTGGCGTTAAGGCGCTCCTCACCGACAAAGGGGCGACCGTCGATTGTGAGATAGTCGTCGACAAGCGAAGCTGTCACTCCGACACTGCCACCGCCCTGATTGAGATAGCGGTTAACGTTGTTGCCGATTTCGTCGCCATCATATTTCTTATACCACAGCACCTCGGAGTTGTTACCGAGATCAGTGGTCTGGAAGATGATACGGTAGTCATTGTTGGGATTGCCGGTATTGTGTATGCGCCACACACCGCGGTCCATCACCTCCTTGGCTGCAGCTGCCGCCTGAGTGAAATAGTCGGCAATCTTGGCATCTGTAACAGCAGGGTCGAAGAATGGGTCATTCTTGGCCTTGTGATACTTTTCCCAGGTGCCTTCGTAAAGAGCGACCTCGCTCTTGAGAGCGCGGGCCACATCTCTGTGCACACGCATCGACGAGCTGTTGTTGCGCTCTCCGAGATTCGTAATAGCGTTGTCGAGATCGCTGAGAATATGGTCGGCTACAACCATACGGCTGTCGCGCGGACACTGCATCTGAAGAGTATCAGGAGCGAGGGGAATGTCAACCCATGCTACACCGCCATAGTTTTTTAACAGAGTGAAGTAATACCAGGCCCTGAAATAATAGCCCTCGCCTACAGCCTGCTTGTAGGCTGCGCTCTCCTTCTGGTCGCAGTTGTCGAGATTATTAAGGAAGAAATTGACGTTGCGGATGTTTTTATACGCTGACAGTTCGGCAGCGCCGCTCACAGACATACGTCCGGCAACACGCTGATTGACTGATGGCGATGCCATGTTGTCACTGTTGACGTCGGTTCCGGCTATGTATGCGCCGCCGCCGGCATCAAAACCCTGGGCCCTGACACCAGACTGATAGAACTGGTCGAGATAGCTGCTCATCTCGCCGGTTGTTTTGAAGGGTTTAGCTGACGAAAGCTGTCCTTCCGGTTCGCGGTCGAGGTCGAAGCACGATGTCAGCGCGAGCCCCGCCACGAGACAAATTATATAGTTCTTTTTCATTGCTTGGAAGTATTAAAGATTTACAGTGAGACCAACTGACAGCACTTTGTTAAGCGGATAGTTCTTACCGCCCTCAGAAGTGTAGCCGTTAGAGGTGAACACCGCCTCCGGATCAAACATCTTGGCGAGGTTGGTGGAAGTCCAGAGGTTTTCGCCGGTGAAGAATACCATTATCTTGTCCAGTCCGATATGGTTGGTCCATTTCTGCGGTATAGTGTAGCTCAGGGTGAGGTTCTTGAGGCGGATATAAGCCGCGCTCTGGAGATAACGGTCCGAGGTCTGCATATTCCTGTTCTGATATACGCCGATACCGCCGGCTGTGTGGAGATATGGTTTCGGATAATATGCATTGGGATTATCTTCGGTCCAGTAGTCGAGGTGCTCTTTGAAGAATGTTGCCTGAGCGTATGAGCTCCATCCCCAGAAATAAGGCTGTGTGCCGGGATTCCAGTCACGCTTGCCCACGCCCTGGAACATAAGGCTGAGATTAAGTCCCTTCCAGCCGATAGAGCCGTTGATGGTGTACTGATAGCGGGGTGTGGTGTTACCAATTACGGTGTAGTCGCCCATATCACCGAGAACATTTGTGCCGCGGTCAATCTTGCCGTCACCGTTGAGGTCCTTGTACATTACGTCGCCGGGAGTCCAGAC
>JAIDJW010000170.1 GCA_029052015.1 Paramuribaculum sp.
TACGTGCAATTTTACGTGCAAAAATCTTACTTTTTCTTACTCTGAAAGAAATTCAAATGAAATATTCCTCATCATAACTCGCAGGTAATCAGGGTAATTAAAATATACTTGAAAATATTAAAAAGCAATATCGGTAGTTCTGTTCTGGGCACCACAAA
The DNA here is from genome assembly GCA_029052015.1 of Paramuribaculum sp. GTDB lineage: Bacteria > Bacteroidota > Bacteroidia > Bacteroidales > Muribaculaceae > Paramuribaculum. The sequence continues at coordinate 159 of JAIDJW010000170.1, forward strand.
AGCGACTTAACAAAGTGATAATCACCAAGTTAAGTCGCTTCTTTTATTTTCTACAGGCAAATTACAGACCCGTTTTTTTTAACAATTCAACCGGGTTTTGCAGCTGACCCCAATCTTGGGAATCTTTACGGCAAAATGTCCAACCGGCTTTTATCTGAGAGTTGATGGATTATAATAAATGATAGGCATAAAAAAGGGGTCACTCGCTGGCGGGTGACCCTTGGGGTGATTCGGATGCGACTCGAACGCATGACCGTCTGCTTAGAAGGCAGATGCTCTATCCAGCTGAGCTACCGAACCGTATGTTGAGCGCTATCGCTGTACTTGGCGCTTTTGCTCTGCAAAGATAATGATTTTTTTTCAATTGAGCGAATCAAGTACACGACGTATTTTTTCGTAAGTGGTGATTCGGGTGGGTACAAGGGGCAAACGGAGTTCGTTTTCAATGAATCCCATCGCGTGGAGGAGGCATTTGACTCCGGCGGGGTTGCCGTCGACAAACAGCAGGCTGAATAGGTCGGTAAATCTGTAGTGGATGGCACGGGCTGCATCGTAGTCGCCGTCAAGGGCCAGGCGTACCATTTTAGAGAATTCGCGCGGGAATGCGTTGCCAATTACCGAAATCACTCCGACAGCTCCGAGGGTGATGAGGGGGAATGTTATGCCGTCGTCACCTGATATAACCAGAAAATCGGGTCGTTTATGCTTTATTATGTCATCAACCTGAGAGATGTTGCCGCTTGCTTCTTTTATTCCTATTATATTGCTGAATTCTGAGGCGAGGCGCAGGGTGGTCTCCGCGGTCATGTTCACGCCCGTGCGTCCGGGCACATTGTATAGTATCACTGGCAGGGGGCTGGCTTTGGCAATAGCTGAGTAGTGCTGGTAGATGCCTTCCTGTGATGGTTTGTTGTAATATGGGACAACAGACAGAATAGCGCCGAAGGCGTCTGTGTCGATTGTAGACAGCTCTTCGACAACAGCTGCGGTGTTGTTGCCGCCGCATCCTATCACCAGAGGTACCCTGCCAGCAACTCGTTCTGCAACGAAGTGTTTAAGTTCGTTTCTCTCTGCATTGCTTAGTGTGGCAGTTTCGGCGGTGGTGCCGAGAACCACAAGGTAGTCCGCGCCGCTTTTTATCTGATATTCGAGCAGCTTGGCAAGAGCGTCGAAGTCTATTGATTTATCGCTTTTGAATGGCGTTATGAGAGCCACTCCCATTCCTCTGAGGTCAAATCGAGCCATGTGTAGTGTGCGATTGATTTTCTTTTATGACGCAAAATTAAGCAAAGTATTGGTATTGCACAACGGCATGTGTGCGGCATATATGACTTTTTGTATTCTATGCCCCGTTTTTTTAGTCTAATTAAACTTTAGCGGTGCATTGTTGTTGATATGACAGGAGGGGAGCAGTAATGCGACAACTCTATTTATTGGTATAATTCTGGCATAAAGCAATCAAATAAAATATACTGACATGGATTTCAATGAAATTATAGGTGAGGCTAAGCCCACTTTGGTAGATTTCTTCGCAACATGGTGTGGTCCCTGCAAGATGCAAGGTCCGATTCTCGAACAAGTCAAGGAGAAGCTTGGCGACTCTGTCAATATCATTAAGATTGATGTAGACCAAAATCCGGAGCTTTCGGCCAAATTCAGTATTCGCTCTGTGCCGACGCTCATTCTGTTCAAGGGTGGTGAAGCTGTTTGGCGAGGCTATGGTCTTCATCAGGCGGATGTGCTTGAGTCAAAGCTGCGCGAGCATCTAAGCTGATACGCGTGCTCTTAAAAGAAAGATAAAGGGCGCCCCTCGCTTTGAGGGGCGCCCTTTGGCGTATTCTATTTATCTCTTTACATTAGACAGAGCACAAGGCCTTGTGCAGCCACCACTCGCAGGAACATTGTCAGCGGGTAGACTGTAGAGTATGCGACTGCTGGAGCATCGCTGCCGCTGCTGCCGCCTGCATAGGCGAGGGCAGGGGGATCGGTATAGCCACCGGAAAACAGACCCATGATGGTCAGATAGTTGATCTTATACACTCCGCGCGCTATGCAGCCAACGATTACCAGAGGGACGAATGTGATTATGAATCCCCAGATAACCCACCACATACCAGTGACGTTAAACACAGTTTCCGCAAAGCCTGCGCCTGAGGATATGCCAACGGATGCGAGGAACAGGCAGATGCCCAGCTCGCGCATGAGCAGCGAGGCGCTTGATGAGGTGTAGGTCACAAGTTTGAATTTGTATCCGAAGCGGCTGAGAAGGATAGCCACAACGAGCGGGCCACCGGCCAGTCCGAGCTTCATGCCGAAGCCCACATTGATAGAGCCCACTATGATACCGAAAAGTATGCCTACGAATATGGTAATCATGTTCGGCTCGTTGAGGCGTTTCATGGAGTTGCCGAGCTTTTCGCCGAGGCGGGTGATGTCGTTAAGGTCACCAACAACCGTTATGCGGTCGCCCATCTGCAGGCGCAGTCCTGGCGATGCAAGAAGATCCACTCCCGAGCGGTTGACTCTGGTCGCATTTACTTTGTAAGCGGTGTGCAGGCGGAGCGAACCCAGTGCCACACCGTTGTATTCGCTCTTGGTGATTAGTATTCGGCGTGAAACAACTTCGCGCTGGGCCGCTTCCCAGTCCATGTCGATCTGAGGACCGACAACAGCCTCGAAGCGCTCGATGTCCTGAGTGGATATGACGACATAGAGTTTGTCGCCGGTATGTACCTGGGTGGCGCTGACAGGAATTATCACCTTGCCGTCCTCTCCTATAAGACGGGAGATGACAAAGTCACACTGGATAATATCGTGAATCTGGCGCAGAGATTTGCCGTCGATAAGAGGATTGGTTACTTCTATGGAAATAATATCCGGTTTGAGCTGACTGTTGGAGTTCTGCTCCTCGATGGCTTTTATTTCTTTTTCGTTTTTAATGCGGAACAGTCCTTTGATAAGGAACATCGCTCCGATGATGCCTACAACTCCGAGAGGATATGCGGCCGCATATCCCATTGCCATGGTGTTGATGGCATCGGGATTGTTTGCGCTCTGCTGGGCTGCGGCGAGGCCGGGGGTATTGGTCACCGCTCCGCTCATCACACCCACAAGGGCGGCTATGTCGGTCTTACCCCCTTCGATATAATAGATTATGAGTACAATCGCTACGTTGAGGGCAATGCCAAGCACAGCGAGTCCGTTGAGCCTCATGCCTCCTTTCTTGAATGATGAGAAGAAGCCAGGGCCAACCTGAAGGCCGATGGAGAAGATGAATAAAATCAGGCCGAACTCTCTGATAAATTTAAGCACCTCGGTATTGACTGTGTAGCCGAAGTGACCCATGAGAATGCCTACAAACAACACAAATGTGACGCCGAGACTCACTCCGGCGACCTTGAGCTTGCCGAGATATACTCCTGCTGCGATGACAAAGGAATATAGGGCAATCGTACTCGCAAGGGAGGTGTGCCCCGGACCGATAATGTCGGTTAACCAAGAAATGTCCATATAATCAATTAGATATAGTTGGCGTTGTAGTGCTTATCGAATGCGAGTGCAAATTTAGTGTTTTTTTATGACAAATCCCGATGACGGGAAAGCATTTTATGCAATGGCCACTCTCTTATTGCATAATAATGCCGTAATTTGTAACTTTGCCCCAATAAATACGCCCTAAAACGAAATATCATCATGAACATTTCTTATAACTGGCTAAAACAGTACATAGATTGCAGCCTCACTCCCCACGAACTTGCTGATGCTCTGACCTCGATAGGGCTTGAGACGGGCTCGGTTGAAGAAGTAGAATCCATTAAGGGCGGCCTCAAAGGCATCGTCACCGGCAAGGTGCTGACTTGTGTCGATCATCCTGACAGTGACCACCTCCACATCACCACCGTTGATCTCGGCGACGGAGCCGCAACGCAGATTGTGTGCGGAGCGCCGAATGTCGCTGCCGGACAGAGCGTTGTTGTTGCCACAGTCGGCACAATCCTTTATGATGGCGACAAGGAATTCCAGATAAAGAAATCAAAAATCCGCGGAATAGAGTCTTTCGGCATGATTTGCGCCGAGGACGAAATCGGTGTGGGTGCATCTCACGATGGTATCATAGTTCTCCCTGCTGATGTCAAGCCCGGCATCCCCGCCGCCGAATACTATGGTCTGACAAGCGACTGGCTGCTGGAGGTTGACCTTACCCCCAACCGTGTCGATGCCGCCAGCCACTACGGAGTTGCCCGAGACATCGCAGCATGGCTCGCAAGGCATGCCAATGAAACTCAGCTCAAGCGTCCCGACGATTCAGCATTCAAGGTTGACTCACTCACCGGCGCAATAGCCGTTGAGGTCGCTGATGCCAAAGCCTGCCCACGCTATAGCGGCGTCACCATCCGCGGCATCAAGGTGCAGGAAAGCCCCAAGTGGCTCCGTGACCGCCTGAGTGTTATCGGTCAGCGTCCCATAAATAATATTGTGGATATCACCAACTATATCCTCCACGGCATCGGTCAGCCGCTCCATGCGTTTGACCTTGCTAAAGTGAAAGGCGACAGGATAGTGGTGCGCACATGCCCAGAAGGTACGAAATTCACAACACTCGACGGCGTCGAGCGTACCCTTGACAGTCGTGACCTCATGATATGCAATGCCGAGGCGCCGATGTGTATAGCCGGAGTATTTGGCGGACTTGATTCCGGCGTCACGGATACAACCACAGACATATTTATTGAGAGTGCATATTTCAATCCCACCTACGTACGCAAGACCGCACGTCGCCACGGACTCTCTACCGACGCATCCTTCCGTTACGAGCGAGGCACCGACCCCAATGCTACAATGTGGGCGCTCAAGCTCGCCGCCATTCTGATTAAGGAGCTTGCCGGTGGCGAAATCTGCGGCGAGCCGGTTGATTTGTACCCGGAGAAGATTAACCCATATCCCGTGACCCTTTCTTATGACTATCTCCGCAGGCTTGTAGGCAAGGATATCGCGCGCACTGATATAGACTCGATAATCCGCTCTCTGGAAATCAAGATAGAATCCTCAAATGACTCCGAGGCGTCACTGCTTGTGCCTACATACCGTGTGGATGTGCAGCGCCCCTGCGATGTTGTAGAGGATATTCTTCGCATATATGGCTATAATAATGTCGAAACCGGCACCACAGTGCGCTCCGCGCTTTCATCAAAGAGTGTTGCCGATATTGACAGCGCTCTGCGCAATATCATCAGCGAGCAGCTCACCGCTAACGGCTTCAATGAGATTATGAACAATTCTCTCACTGCTGAGAGCTACTATGCAGACCTCGCCGAAATGAATCCCGACACTTGTGTACGCCTTCTCAATCCGCTCAGCAGTGACCTTGCGCTTATGCGTCGCACTCTCCTGTTCGGTGGACTCGAATCGCTTGCCCACAATATCAACCGCAAGCAGGGAGATTTGCTCATGTACGAGTTTGGTAATGTATATTCGCGCAACCCGCAGGCTGAATCCACGGCAGAAAAGCCTCTCGCGCCTTACAGCGAGGGTTCCCGTCTCGGCATCTGGCTCACCGGAGCTTTGCGTCCCGGCAACTGGGCCCGCCCTCAGGCTGAAGCTACATTCTTCGATCTAAAGGCGACAGTCGCCAACATTTTATCCCGTCTGGGCATCAACTCCAGGGAAATCAAACTTACCAAAGGAGCCAACGAGCTCTTTGACGCATGCGTGGAAATTGCCACACGCAGCGGCAAGATACTTGGTGTCATGGGTGTTGTCGCAAAAAAGCAGCTCGCCAAGTGTGACATGAAGCAGCAGGCGGTGTTTGCCGAGCTAAACTGGGGCGCACTCGTAGCCCTTGCCGCAAAACGCAGTCCGCTTTTCTCCCCGCTGCCGCGCACACAGGAAGTGCGCCGCGACCTTGCTCTGCTTCTTGACTCTGCAGTGACAATGGAGCAGGTAGAGGCAACAGTCAGAGAGAGCGAGCGCAAACTCCTCAAGAGTATTGAGCTTTTCGATGTGTATGAGGGCAAGAACCTGCCGCAGGGCAAGAAGTCATATGCTATCGCCATCGCTCTTCAGGATGATGAAAAAACTCTTACCGACAAGCAGATTGAGAGCGTAATGGAAAAAATAACCGCCAATCTTGCCAAGAAACTCGGAGCATCATTAAGATAATAATCAGAAAACAATATAAAAAAACAACCGCAATGGGAAGAGCTTTTGAATACCGCAAAGCAAGAAAACTGAAACGCTGGGGCAATATGTCCCGAACATTTACCCGCATAGGCAAGGAAATAACCATCGCTGCCAAGGCAGGCGGACCGGACCCCGACACCAATCCACGCCTCCGAGTGCTGATGCAAAACGCCAAAGCCGCCAATATGCCGAAGGACACTGTTGAGCGCGCCATCAAAAAGGCCACAGACAAGGAGAGCGGCGACTACAAGGAAATAGTATATGAGGGTTATGGACCCTTCGGCATCGCAATTGTTGTTGAGGCTGCGACAGACAACAATACCCGCACTGTGGCAAATGTGCGCTCATACTTCAACCGCTATGGAGGCAGCCTCGGCACTCAGGGTAGCCTCGCATTCATGTTTGACCACAAGAGCGTATTCAAGATCAAGCCCAAAGAAGGAGTTGATCTTGATGAACTCGAACTTGAACTCATCGACTACGGAGTGGACGAACTCGATGCCGAAGAGGAAGAAATCAACATCTACGGTGCATTTGAGGAATTCGCAAATATCCAGAAATATCTCGAGGACAACGGCTATGAGATTATCAGCGCAGAGTTTGAGCG
>JAIDJW010000171.1 GCA_029052015.1 Paramuribaculum sp.
CACTGCATACAAGCACTGGCGAAAAGGTCCCTATGGAGATATAGCGCACGTGAACTGATTCTTTCAACCACAGAGAAAAGGCGGCGGGTGTAATCGTTCGTTGCCTTTTCGTTTCTGTCATAAACACAGTGTATGTATCATTCGTTGAAATATTCGTTCAGAGGAAAGCGGTATCGTTTCTGTAGTGTTTTCGGATTATTGCTGTCAAAAAAAATCAGCAAGAATGAACCGAACCTTGAAAGGGTATGCCCTGCATTGCCATGTAAGGTTTCCGCTGCTTTGGCGGTTGTCGATGACCCCTATACTGTATCGCTTGACGGCACGGCAGCGAAGACTGTGGCTGTCAGCAAAGCTGTGAGGTGCTATGGCTTGTTGCTTATATGGCTGCATCGGCATTTCTATCCCGGTCTTTGGCTTCTGAGCCATCTTCGACTGAACGTTTACGACAACGCCGAGGAGGCTATTGATGTTTTCTGCCGCATCCATCCGGCCGACCAAAAACTGTTATGCCTGCCGCGGTCTGTTTTTGGAGCTACTCTGTCACGAAGATTCAAAAGAGAGGGGGCGCTTTTTATAAGTGTGTTCCTGCCGTCACATCATATGCATGCTTTTGTGATTGAAAATGGTCGTAATGCTTATAGGTCTGATTATGGCTGGATTAACTATACTCCTATTTCAATAATGAGCTGAAATGACAATCATGCGAAACCACATAATCACTCAGCCGGATCTGAGTTTCCGCGACCTTGGTACAGGAATTGAGAAGACCGAAATATGGGATGACCTCAAGGCTGGCCTATGGAAAGTATTCTCGCATGAAAACTGGATATATAATGACAGGCTGTTGCCCGAGGATATTATGTTGCAGAAACCGCTTTTTCCGAACCTCCAGCAAGTGGTGCCGGGAATGCGATGGGATGATGTCGCCGGTAAGGCGACCTGCGAGCGGTATTCTCCCCGGCTTGTCGAGCCGGGACCGGACAGTTTCCTGGCTTTGTCCGAGGATTATTTTCGAAGCCTCAACGCCTCACGCATCGGCGTGCATCTGAGCGGAGGGCTGGATTCGAGCCTGATTATAGCCGTTCTGCGGCAACTGAATATTCCCTTTGTGCCTGTGGGCATAAAAACTGACACTTATGAATTTCGCACGGAGCGCAAAATACAGGAAATACTGCTGGGCTGGGGCGATGACGGAGAACTGATAGAGTTGGACGATACTCCGTATTATTCGGCGCTTGAAAACCTTCCGCCAACGCAAATTCCGCATGGTATATTCAAGAGCTCTGCGGTAGGGTCGCGTTTGGCCGATGTGTTCCGGGCAAAAGGCTGTGATGTGGTGCTGGGTGGTCAGGGTGGCGACTCTCTTTTTGTTGATGCTGTGGATAGTCTTGCCGCTCTGTCGTTTAACATCGGTGATGAGTTCGAAGTGTCGGACGAAAGGGATCTGGTGTATACTCCGAGGGGGCTACGACTATATTCGTTCTATGCTCATAAACCTGTGATAGATTTTATAAGTAGTGCGCGTTTAGGACAAAAGGATGACCCGCTGAAATGGTGGGCACGCAGATACTTTAAAGATTGGTTGCCACGGGAGTTGACAGAGTACGCCTACTTTGCTGATTTCTTTGGTCAAACTATGTGGGGACTTGAGCATGCCAAGCCAATCATTGCCAAGCTTATGTCAGAGGCTCATCAGCTCACCGGTAATCCCGCATATTCACCGGGTAGAATATCAAAATTTCTGAGTCAGGATGTATTCTCCTTTGAGTATGGTGACTATATAAATTTCTGTAGCAATGTTGCGGTAGCTGTATGGTATAAGTCTCTTAAAAACGGAGGAATAATTCAATGAAAAGAGTGCAGATTCTATATCCGATGGATAAAACCACCGGTGAGATACACAGGTGGTTTTCAGATGAGGCTAAGATGATGGAACAAAGAGGCTTCTTGGTCGATATTGTTCCTCTCCAGGAGGCGAATGTTATCATTAAGCGAGGTTTTACTATCTGCAATGAGCACGATTACCCCGCGGATTCCCGGATGTTGCAGGGTTGGACTGAAAATAAGCGGACTCTTGATTTTTCTGAATTTGCGGAGATTATACGCCCTTGGTCTATTCCTTTTGCAATGATAGAGAATATAGGAGATGAGGAAAAGCTGAAGTCGATACTGAAGTGTAACGAATGGGAAAGAGTGTTCATACGCTCCAAAAGCACATCTCTGTTTGCCTATGGAGATTTAGCCTCTGTGTATCCTGATACATCGCTGACAATAATGGCTGACAGATTCAAGGAGTTAGATGCTGACGGGCCGTTTATCGTTAGAAAGTATTTGGACGATAAAACCATATTCTATGAAGAACAGCGCTATTGGATTCTTAACGGCACTCCGTATCACCCTTCCGGTATCATCCCGGAAATGGTACGTGTCTGTGCCGGGCGGATGTATGAGTTTTCAGGTAGTAAGTACTTCGTAATTGATGTCGCGGGAAGCTATGTTGTGGAGGTCAATCCCGGAGAAAGTTCAGACCGGGGAGGGGATAATCCGCTTGAATTTTTCTCTGAAATATTTGCTAAAGAATTCCTATAACGAAATAGCCTTTAGTATCTTGGCCCCACCAAAAAAGCAAATTAAGAATATAGGCAGCAATATAATCAATCATATATAACCAAAACAATATTATGGCATTTCTGATTAAAGTGGCTATCGCAGGCAAGAACGATGAAGATTATAAATATTTCGACAATGTTTTTGAGAACTATGTGGGTAGTCTGAAAAATGTATCGGTCAAAAATCTAACGGCTGCAATCCTCGGAGAAAAGGTTGACGCAGTTGTTTATAATCCGGAGGACGAGGCAAATAATACCTATGTCAAAGAATGGAGCTCTTCCTTCGGGTTCATCCGATACACTCTGCATCAGTTCGAGATAGTAGGAGATGAGGAGTTCCCGTGCGAATTCTTCGATGCAATCAAACAGGTGTCGCCCGAAGCGATAATAAGGTATTACTGCATCACCGACTATTGTTGCGTCAGCAACCTTTGCGAGAATGACCGTCTTTTCCATAAGCTCTGCCTTCCCGCTTTTAAAA
>JAIDJW010000172.1 GCA_029052015.1 Paramuribaculum sp.
TTATATCCGCAAAGAAGGGCATAAACATCGAAGAGCTTAAAGACAAGATCTACGAAAAAGCCAAGGAGGGCCACACCCGCCGCTTTCCATACAACGATTTTCTGTTTCAGAAATACGACGAGGATATCGACTCCACCGGGGAGTCAAACCCTGACAGCTCTGAGGAATGAACATAGAATCCCTGCACGACTACTGCCTGTCGCTGCCGCTTGTCACCGAAGATACGCCTTTTGGCGAGGATCATGTGGTGTTTCGCGTGTGTGACAAGATTTTCGGCTGTATCAGTCTTGACCGCCCCGACTATTTCACTGTGAAATGCGACCCGGAATACGCCATAGACCTGCGCGACCGCTACAGCGAAGTCGAACCGGCGTGGCACTGGAACAAAAAGCACTGGAATCAGCTCAATCTGCGCGGCAGCCTGCCTGACGCCCTGATAAAATCGCTTGTGCGCCACAGCTACCTCCAGGTCGTCAAAAAACTCCCCGCCCGCATCAGGCGCGAACACCCCGCCCTCCTTGAAGTCAAGGAATAACCGCGAGTGCTCTTTGCAAACAACACTTTTGCCTGTGAAATGCTCTTTGTAGAGAGCACTATGTGGATTAGTGTTAACAATCGGTTAGGCTAACAGGCCTGATAATTGCGTTATTTGCGGGGGCGTGAGGTGGATTTGAAAGCGTCGAGCACCGGGAGAGAGAGGTTGTACTTCAGGGCAAGGATGCGCAGGAGTATAACAGTGGCTGCGCAGCTTATCTGCTGAGTGAAGGGGGTGCCTCCGCACACGAGTATAATCCAGTAGACAAGCGCTCCGGCAAGGCATGCGGTCGCGTAGATGTCCTTGCGGAACACCAGCGGCTCCTCGTTGATGAGGATGTCGCGCAACACTCCGCCGAAGGCGCCGGTGATTATGCCCATCACTGTGGCTACCCACATGGGATAGCCTGTGGCGAGGGTCTTCTGAATGCCTATAACGCAGAATAGGGCGAGGCCTATGCTGTCGAAGATAAAGAGTATACGGTCGCGGCTCACAAGAAAGCTGCGAAACATCATCACTGTGACAAGCGACAGCGCCGTGACTGCGAGATACCAGCCGGTCTGCATCCAGAACACCGGTATGTCAAGCAGCATATCGCGCAGAGTGCCACCGCCGATAGCTGTTACGAGTCCGACGGTATATGCCCCGAACCAGTCGAAGCGTTTGGTAGCGGCGAGCCGTATGCCGCTTATCGCCGCGGCAACGGTGCCTATCATCTCTATAATGAAAAGGAATGTAGTTGTTTCCATTGCAGTGGCAAAATTACTCAAAAGATTTGGAATCATCCAACGCTTTTGAGCTGACCTATGCGGTTGCACACTGTTGTTTTGATTTGAGCTAAGGCATTTCGCTCTGCGTCGCGCTCCTCACGTGTCAAGAGTTTTGCGTCAGTAAAGCCTTTTTTGATAATATCCTTTACATCGCCGAGCTTGGGAGTATCGGTAGCGGCGGGAGTATCCTCTTTAGCCTCAGGCTCTTTCTCCGATTCTTTTTCCGCTTGTTTCTGCGCTATTTCCGAGCACTCTATCACGAGGCTGAATATAGTCATGGCGTTGGTGCTGAAGCCTTCGGGCATGGCGCCGGTGAGGCAATAGGTCATTGCCGCGTCGAGGATTTTGTGGCGCATGGCGCGTGAAAGGGTGTTGAGAGCAGTGATGACGCCGGGGGTAAGTGCAAGATTTTTCATGAGTCGTAAGTTTTTTAGTGAGTGATTAGGCGCGTTAACGCCTGTGACACTGCAAAATTACGGCTATGAAAGAGTTGCATTCTGCGAAAATGCACTTTTGTGCGAAATCATCAAAGGCTGCGCGGGAGTATAGCCTCAACCTTGCGTTTTGCAAAACACAAATACACACATTGTTCATAAATAAGGGAGAGCTTAACGAAAAATGTAGTAAATTTGCATTCGAGTAGAAACTTTCAAACAAAATATCAGATGAGATTCTTGAAATACAGCATATTCAGCGCGGTTTGCTGCGCAGCCATGACCGCCTGCTCCGGCGGCAATGAATGGCGTGTAGACGGTAGTATCGAAGGCGCTGAAGGTCAGACAATGGTGCTTGAGGCATCGACCAATGGCAGATGGTTTCCTGTCGACAGTGTTAAGCTCGGCAATTCCGGCGATTTTATTTTCAAGCATGAGGCCGCAGGCTACCCTGACATCTATCGCCTGCGTCTTGGCGAAAAGTCGCTCTATTTTCCCATCGACAGCATAGAAACCGTGACTGTTGTGGCAAAAGCAAGCGCGTTTGACACAGATTATACACTTACCGGCAGCGAAAGCGCTGAGATGCTGATGCACGTCGACAAGAGGGTGCGCGAGGCTATTTCGCGCAACGGACTCGCCGCGCTGCCAAACGATACTCTGCTCAAACGCGAGCTCGGAGGAATGATGCTCGGCGACCCTGCAGGCATCGTGTCCTACTATATTATCAACAAGCGCGTAGGCGGTGTGCCCATCTTCAATCCGTCAAACAAGAGCGACAATCGTATTATCGGCGCTGTTGCCAACGCATTCGACCAGTATCGTCCCAATGATCCGCGCACGGATTTTCTGCGCAAGGTATTTCTGGCAAACCGCAGCGCCAATTCCGGCAAGGTGACCACCATCGAGGCTCCGGAGGTGTCGCTCTTTGACATAGAACTGTATGACAACACCGGCAAGAAGCAGTCGCTCAAGGATGTGGCTGCGGCAAAAAAGGTTGTTGTGCTCAGTTTTACCGTTTATGGCGCTGAGGCTTCCCCGGCATATAATGTAGAACTCAACAAGGTTTATGACAATTATGCGAAGTCCGGCCTTGAAATCTACCAGATAGCTCTCGACGAGGATGAATACCGCTGGCGTCAGAGCGCCAAGAATCTGCCGTGGGTGACAGTCTATAATTCTCCTGCCGACGGTGTGAAGTATCTCGAAAGCTACAATGTGCTGTCGCTTCCCACAACCTATCTGATTGTCAACGGCGAGCTTGTGAGCCGCATAGCTGACCCCGCAGGCATAGGTCGTGAAGTCGCAAAATATCTCTGAGCGTCCGCTCAAGGTTTTGCTGCTCGGTGACTACAGCAACTGTCACCGCACTCTTGCCACGGGCCTGCGCGCTCTCGGCTGCGATGTCACGGTAGTGTCTGACGGCTCTATCTGGCTTGATTGCGAGCGCGATGTGGATATTTCGCGCAAGCCGGGCAAAATCGGTGGTATAGAACTCGCGTGCAGGCTGTATTTCGGCAAAATTCGCCGGCTTCTGGCAGGCAATGACATTGTGGCTATCCATGACCCTAATTTCGTGCGGCTGCGGCCGCAACTGATCCGCCCACTCTTTGACAGACTTGTAAAAAGTAATAAAGCGGTGTTTCTCACCTCGATGAGCACCGATATTGCGTATCTCGACATGCTTGCCGCCTCTGACAGTCCGCTGCGCTACAGCGAGTGGTTTGTCGATGGCGAGCCCTCACGAATGTATAAAGCCAACCCTGCGAAGTGGGAGCAGTGGCACGCATCGGTGCTGGTGAAGTATCAGCGCGATGTGCTTCGGCGCATTGACGGAGCTGTGTCCGTGCTGTACGAGTATCAGCTGGGCATGGAGCGCGCATTGGGCGCGGAGCGTGCCGTTTACGGTGGCATTCCTATAGATACTCCGGCTTTTGAGCCGCAGGCGTTGCCTGACAATATAAATAAGGTGCGCATATTTCTCGGGCGCGACAGAAACCGCAAACTCATGAAGGGCTCCGACCTGCTTGAAGCCGCGGCAAAAAAGGTAGTGGAGCGTCATCCCGGCAAAGCGGAGCTTGTGATTGTTGAGAATCGTCCCTACCGCGAATTTGTGGAGCTGCTGAAGGATTCACATCTTGTTCTTGACCAGATTTACAGTTACACACCGGCAACGACAGCGCTCATGGCTATGGCTTACGGGCTCAATGTGGTGAGCGGTGGCGAACCGGAATATTATGATTTTATAGGCGAGGCTGAAAACCGGCCGATAATAAATGCTCCGACTGAGCTTGACCCGCTGACGGACGCAATTGAAAGAGTTGTGCTGAATCCATGCGAGATTGCTGAACGCGGCAGGCGCAGCCGTGAGTTTGTGGTGCGCCACAATGATGCAACAGTAGTTGCGCGCCGCTTTCTTGATTTCTGGACCGAAAAACTGCGCGAAAAGGGATGCTTGACGTAGCGATTGCAACACACACTCCTGCTGGAATTGAGCGGGTGGCGGCGCAAAATCTGCCGCAGATGCGCGGAGTAAGATATATCGTGTCGTGGCAGCGTCATGAAAATGAGGCTATACCCGAAGGACTCTCGGAGCGCGACGACATCGAGATACATCGCTTTGACGGCATAGGGCAGTCGTCCAACAGAAACAATGCGCTCTGTCATTGCACCGGCGACATAATTCTTATTGCCGATGACGATGTGGTGTATACCTCTGAAGGTCTGAAGGCTCTTATTGATGTTTTTGAGGCCGACATGGATGTAGACCTGGTGACATTCATCGGGAATCCTCAACCAGGCAGAGTGTTTCCTGACAGACCGGTGGAGCTGAAGCGACGTTTGCCCAGAAATTATCATGTGTGCGCTATCGAGATTGCCATAAGGCACAGAGTGGCTAAAAATATGGCGTTTTGCATGGAATTGGGTTTAGGTTCTCCACGTTTTCACGGCGGAGAGGACGAAATGTTTCTGCAGTCTGCCATACGCCGCGGGCTGATATGCAGATTTTATCCGGTAAAAGTGTGTAATCATCCGGGGGAATCGACAGGCACAAAATCAAGGCTTACTGACGCGAATCTCCGGGCGGCAGGCTGTGTGATAGCCCTGACCTATCCGCTGTCGGCGCTATTGCGGTTGCCGATGAAAGCGTGGAGAGTGAGCGCGAAGAGGCAGAGCGGCTTTTTCAGGGCGCTGCTTCATCTGGCAGCGGGCATGATTGCCGCCCCGGGAGTGCTGCGCAGAAACCGGTCGATTCTGTGGTAAATTGATTTATTGTCGAACCGGCTCTTAATCAGGCTGCGAAAGAGAAGAGCAGAGCGGTGCTGATTGCGATGTAAATCACCATGCCGATGATGTCGTTGGTGATGGAGATGAAGGGGCCGGTTGCGAGAGCCGGGTCGATTTTCAGTTTTTCAAGCGTAAGGGGTACGAATGTGCCGAAAACCGATGCGAAAATCACAACTGAAAAGAGCGACAGTGACACCGCGAGGGTGGTTGAGTAGAGACCGGGAC
>JAIDJW010000173.1 GCA_029052015.1 Paramuribaculum sp.
CGTATTCGTGCCGGCTCATGCATGATAATGCGACCCAGAGGCATATAGTCGTGGTTAGTCCCGCGGCGTAGATGTAGGCTGACCTGATACTCTTTTTCATTTTACGGTGATGTTTGAAACGGTTGCACTGTCGCAGTCAAAACTAAACGCCGGGCCTGAATATCTGATATCCTTTACGGCAACGTGTTTGAGAGTAAGTTCGGATTTGTTCTTGGAAGAGCTGTTCCATAAGATGTTTCCGACGAGTGACAGCGAGTCGCCGGTCATCGTGAGTGATTTCGCGGTTTCAGGAACCTTGACACGGTCTATGGTGCTCTGATTTAGAATAAGGGAGGACGAGTTTCCGCACATAACTTCTGCAAAGCTGCTGTTGTTGAATCTGAAGCTGTTGTCAGACCCGAGCACTCTGATGGAATCGGAGCTGAATCCGTTGAGATTGACCGTAGCTTTGAGGCTCATTCTAATTCGGTTTACCTTGTTGGGGGTAAGTATTGTGATAGGAGTCTTGCAGATGAGGTTAGGCCACGGGCGATAGTTAGGCGATCCCTTTATAGTATCTTCGGCAGGAACTCTGAAGTATATTTTCAGTGTGTCGTTGTCGTTCTCGCTTACAAGATACTTTTTCAGCTCTTCTGGCATTATTATCATGGGCGTGGATGCAGTGTCGCTCTGTTCTACGTTTACTGAGGCGAGTTCCTGCAGATAAATGTCCTGATTTCTACGCTTGTTGTAGCGCATAATATCTATGGCGCTGAAGCTGTCTACATTTCTGCTTATGCAGGACGCGTTGTTTTCTATTTCAATAGGCGAGTGGTTATAGTCAGTGCCCAGCGAGCTCTGATAGGCGACATTGCCTATCACCACAAGGAGAAACACCACCGATGTGGCTATCATTATAATGGTCGTCTTTTTCATCTTATTGTTTTTTGCTGTTCAAATATTCTTCATACTCTTTTCCGAGCCGCTCAGAGTCAAATCCGAAATATGCGAGCCGCTCGAAGAAATAGGGGAGCTCGTCGGAATCGAAAACCGCGCGTCGCAGCGACATGATGGTCTCTACAGCTGTGTCTGCGACAAAATAACCGAGTCCGCGCTTGTTGTAAACAATCTCCCGCTGCTCAAGATATTCGTATGTTCGGACCACCGTATTGGGATTTACCTCCACTTCAGCGGCATATTCCCTCACTGAGGGTATGCGGCCGCCTGCGGTAAAACGCCCGGCAACTATGGCATCCATTATTCTGTCGGCGAGCTGCAGATATATGGCTTTGTTTTCGTTGAAATTCATATACTCAGCGTTTGGTTGTGATGACATCGGTTTCGCGCAGTCTCAGCCAGGTCATAGTCCAGTTGTAGAGACAGGCGGCACACTCGAGCCAGAAGAATACATACATAATGTTTTGCTGCAACCATGACGTATTGTCAAAGTATTTGTCATTGCAAAGGGTGTAGGCGCACCATGCCGTCACGCCTGTAAATAAAGCGGTCAGACCGGTAAAAACCACAAAACTTTTGATAAATGAGGATTTCGGCCATATAGCAGAGCCAAGTACGAAGAATGACTGTACCAGAAAATACCCTACAACCCACATTGAAGCAAAGAGCACCGGATGGGTTTTGTTTATGAAGTCTTTCATGATTTCCGGATGCCAGAAGATGGCGTAGAGCGGTGTTACCGGCGCCGCATTTTCATGGTCGCCGATAATGACCGATTCAAATACGCATCTCAGCGACTCAGCTATGAACATACACAGATACATCACAACCGGCAGGAGGATTATGAAAATTATGCCGCGGCTGATAATCTTTTCGCTAGAGTTCGCCGGCATCATTAAGGTGTGGATTCTTCCCTGCTTGGTGCGCAAATCGCTGAACATCATGGATGCCCCGACAGAGCCGAAAACAAACAATGCAATCGAGTACCAGATAACCATGAAGTCAATAGCGGGGTCGACATTTCTGTCGTAGTAATAGCTTGCTGTGTAATTAAACGCAAGCAGGCAGAAGAGAGATATAATCAGAGATGCTCCGAGCATTGTTCCCGCTCCGAGCAGCAGGAATCTGCGGTTTTCGCTAAGATATAGGGCTGTCAGCCGGGCAGTGCGGCGGAAACTGAAATTGTCTGTGTTCATAACGCTTATTCTTTGGATTTGAATATGGCTTTGAGTTCCTCAGGTTTATTGAGCGCGAACTCAAACAGTGACTCAAGATTGAGTTCGGTGTCCTCGTCGTCGGTATTCGGCAATATGATGTTTGCGCCGCCTACAGAAGGCTGGGCATAGAGGGCAGTCTCTATGAGATTTCTGTCGGTTGTGTCAATAAACCGCAGTGTGCTCAGTATTTCCCTGACAGATTTGTCAAAAAGCACCTTGTTGCTCTCGGTCACTATCACATGGTCAAGAATCCTGTCGATGTCTCTAACCTGATGGGTTGAGATTATGATTGTGCGGTCCTCGTCCATCGAAGAGACTATGAATTTTCTGAAGCGGCTTTTGCCCGGAATATCAAGACCGTTTGTCGGCTCGTCGAGGAGCAGAAGGGGAGTGTTGCAGGCCAGAGCGAAGCACATGAACGCTTTCTTTTTCTGTCCCATTGAAAGAGCTCCGAGATTAAGGTCAGGTGTGAGATCGAAAGTGTCGAGGTGTCTCACGAGGTCCTCCTCACTGAATTTCGGATAAAAATGCGAATTGAGCTTCAGGTATTCGCGCAAAGAGACCGGAGGAAGCATAAATTCCTCAGGAACGATGAAGATGTCGGACATTGTGCTCGGTCTGCGCTCACGGGTGTTGGCTCCGTTGAAGCAGACTCTGCCCTTTGTCGGTGTAAGCAATCCCGCCATGAGGTAGAGCAATGTGGATTTGCCTGCGCCGTTGCGCCCCAACAGTCCGTATATGCCTCCGGGTGCAACAGAGAGCGAGAAGTCGCTCAGCACCGGAGCTCCTTTACGGTAAGAGAATGTGATGTTCTGAACTTCCAACATAGTGTAATAGTATAATAGTACACCGCAAAGGTAGCGATAAAATTATCACTTGTGCAAATTTTTTAGCAAAAAAAATTACAAGGAGCAGAAAAATGTGATGAGAAATGGGGTGCTCACATCTATTATCACGCCGCTGACAATAGCAGCCGGCACATATTCGTCACCACACCAGCGCTTTATTGCAGGGAAGCATACGTCAACGCTCGTTACCCCGGCAGCGGCAATCTCAGCCTCCGCACCACCCCGGCGGACTATAAACGGGGCTGCAGCAAGCGCGAACAATTCACGGAGGATATTGGCGAGCAAAGCGATTGTTGCCAGTTCCGCAGCGAGAGTAACGCCTAAAGTCGGCTCCATGAGCCTGTTTATCATTATAGACGAGAGCGAATAATACCCGCAGGCACCTCCGACAGCCATACACTGCGAGCCGCTCCAACGGAGTAGCAATGAGGCGATGCCGGACAGAACCACAGCGCCGGCTATTGTAGCAACAGGCAGCAGAACAATCTTTGGCGACAAGCCGCGTATCATAGAGGGTACCTCACGGTTTGACCCTATGCCCATTCCGGCCTGAAACATCAGCAGATACAGCAGCCAAAGCGATGCGGTGTGTATCCACTCGGCGTCAAATCCGGAGAGGATTCCTGTAAGGCATCCTGCAACAAAGCAAAAGATAGTGACGAGGCTTCCTTTCATTTTTTCTCCTTATTAATATAACGGCGCACAAGAATGGTTGCAAGAATGCTTCCGGCAGTGGAGAACGCCGCAAGTATCAGCGCGTCAACACCGAGAGAGGGGATATTATTCATCACATAGCTGTCGGCTCCAACACTGTAGCCTAACACAAAAATCAGAATCCACACGGTATAGCTCATCCCTTCGGCAAATTTTCTCACACCCTTGACGGAGCAGAGCAATCTTCCGAGCAGCACGCCGCACACAAGTATCGCAATTATCTCAATCATGATGCAAAATTACATAAAAAAACGGAGTGACCTGTTGCAGGTCACTCCGGATAAAACCATGAAAATTATGGTAGCGCTTAACTTATTTCTTATCGGCAGGAGTGATGCGCAGTTTATAGCTCATCTCCTTGTTGGGCACACGGTATTCAGGCAGTGTGTCAACATCGGCGCCGCAGCTTGCGTTGCCTACACCGCGTGTCCATGCGTCAAGATGGAGAACGCTGTAGGGGCGTGCCGTCATTTCCCAGAAGTGGCGCGCGTTCATGAGGTCGGCATCGGTCCAGGGAAGAATCGAGAAGCTGACATTGCCCTCGGTGGTGATGGTCACACCCTTTCCTGCGGCATCGGTGAGTGTGAGCTCTCTGAGACCTTCGCGACCGCCGGTGCTCTGCGGCTTGACATAGCGTTCTGCCATATCAGCCACTTTTGAGGAGTAACGGCCGATCATGGCACCATCCTTGCGGTCGTTATAGTTTTCAAACGGACCGTAAGCGTAGTAGTCAATATTGTCGAGAGCGGGATTGATTCCACAGGAGAGGCCTGCGCGACGGAGATTGTCGCTGTGGGGAGTGAATTTCACGTCCATATCCACTGTGCCGTCAGGGCAGAAGGTATATATAATGGATGTGCTGCATTTTTCGCCTTCACGTGTAGCAGTGACCTCGATGTTTTTGCCAATGTAGCGGTAGCTGACTGCCGCAGTCTCGGCCATGCCGCTGATGGTGTCGGTGTAGCGGTCGTTTTCAATCCAGCGGTGGTTGTCGTATTCAAAACCTTTGCCGTCGGCGATAACATTCACACCGTCAATGTCGAGGGCGGTCATAGTGCCGGTATTGCGGTCAAACACAGCCTTAACCTTGTCATTGCCTACATTAAGTATGTTGCCGTTGAGGTCGGCTTTGAGTTCCGTGCCTTTGCCTTTCAGCTCCCGAAGCTTGCCGCGTGAGGCGACTTCAAACTGTGCGTGTGCCACTTCGTGTCCTGCCGGAGCATAGCTCTGTGCCGAATGATAGGATGCGATGAGGTTAAGCATCACTTCCTCTCCTTCTTTAGCCTTTGCTACGGGGATATTGAAAGTCACGCTGTCGCCGGGTGCGGTGGCAGGAAGTGCAATGGTCTTGCTCAGAGCGGGAGCGCCGTTGACGAGAGTAGTCACATTCAGGTCAAGACCTTCCAGGGTGCGGAAGTCGTAACGGTTGACCAATGTGATGTTAGCGTTGCCGTCTTTGACCGAATTGAGACGGAATTTTATGAACTGATGCACCGCCTTTACTTCCTTGAGTTTAGCACTTTCGTGGCGCGTGGCGGGAATAATGCCGTTTGAGCAGAAATTACCCTGATGAGGACCGGGGAAGTCATAACCGGTGTGCAGGCGATAGACGCCTTCTTTTATTTCTTTGGGCTCGTAGATAGCCTGGTCTACCCAGTCCCAGATGCAGGCGCCTATTGTAGCGTCGGAATTCTCTATCACCTCCCAGTATTCCCTGAGATTGCCGATGGCGTTGCCCATTGCGTGAGCGTACTCGCACAGAATCATGGGCTTGTCAAGACCGCTGGTGTATGCGTTCATCCATGCCATACCGGGATACATTTTAGAATAGAAGTCAGAGAAACGGCTACCTCCGAAAGGCTGATCGGCGCGGGTGCCCTCATAGTGTACCGGGCGGCTGTCAAGAGCTTTCGCAGCAGCATAGCACGCTGCAAAGTTCTCGCCGTTGCCGGCTTCGTTGCCGAGCGACCACATTATAACACTCGGATGATTGCGGTCGCGTAGCACCATACGGTCAATGCGGTCAACAAACGCGGGAATCCATGAGGGCATATCGGATATGCTCTGGTTGGCGTGGTCCTCAAGATCTGCTTCATCAATTACATACAGACCGTAATGGTCATACATCGCATACATTCGGGCATTGTTGGGATAGTGGCTGGTGCGTACGGTGTTGATGTTGTTCTGCTTCATCAGTGTGACGTCGCGGAGCATAGTCTCGTTAGTAACCGCACGTCCTCTCAGAGGATCGCTGTCATGACGGTTTACACCTTTGAGGAATACTCTCTTGCCGTTGATATACAGCAGGTTGTTGCTGAGCTTTATGTCACGGAAGCCATGCTTGGTGCTGAATGCCATCTCATCGGCTCCACCGGGCTGGCGCTGAATGACATCAACGGTGTAGAGTGCGGGTATTTCGGCACTCCAGAGCTCTACTCCGGGCATATCGAATTCCGCAACAACGGCGCTTGTATCCGCCAGATTGTGGCTGATGGTCTTTTCTGCAATGGTCTTGCCGGAGGGGTCGCTGACCTTTATTACGAAGTCACGTGTTCCTGCAATGGCATCGCGGTTGTCAACGTCAAGCTCCACACGGAGTTTCGCGTCCTTGAAATCGGGGGAGAGGGTTGATGTGATGCGGTGGTCGCGCACTGATGCCTTAGGCACGTTGTAGAGATACACATCGCGGAATATACCGCTCATTCTGAACATATCCTGACATTCGAGATAAGAGCCGTCGCTCCATCTGAAAACCTGAACTGCTATCGAGTTGTTGCCGGGATGAAGATATTCGGTGAGGTCAAATTCGCTCACATTGTTGGCGCCTTGGGTATAGCCGACATATTTGCCGTTTACCCATATAAAGGCGGCTGAGTAGATGCCTCCGAAGTGAACGAAAGTGCGGTTGTCGTTCCAGTTTTTAGGCAATTTGAAGTATCTCACGTATGAGCCAACGGGGTTGATGCCGTAGTTCTTGCCTCCGTCATTGAATCCCTTGCGGGCGTTGATATAAGGAGGGGTGTTGCCGTGAGGATACTCCACATTGGCATAAATCGGGCGGTCATAACCGAGCATTTCCCAGTTGGAGGGAACGGGAATGGTGTCCCAGTCGCTTGTGTCAAATCCGTTTTTATAGAAATCCATAGGTCTTTGGGACGGTTCGGGCACGAAATTGAATTTCCAGATACCGTTAAGACTTTGGAATCGGTCATTGACGGGAACAGTCCATGGAGTAGCATAATAGCTCTTGTCGGCTTTCATGGCAGCTTCGCTTGAGTAAGGCATGATTGTTGCTATGCCTTTTTCCTTGTTCTCGGCAAAAATTTTCTCGTTTTCCCAATAATTCTTGCTGCGGTCGTTTGCTTCCGCACCTGCCGCTGATGCATCGCCGGCAACCACGTAGAGGAATTTTGCCGAAGGGTCAATGGCGGCTTCGTTTCTCGGTATAAGGGTAAGGGAGCCTTCCTGCTCGGTTGCGACAGCCATTCTCGGGCGGTTGGTGGGGATTAGCAGCGGTGCCTGTACAGTCCAGAGCTGGGCTTCATCGCTGCCGTTGGCTGCGCCTACAGTCACGGTGTTGCCCTCGATTCTGAGTGCGAGTCCGCTTTTTGCGTTGATAAAACGCCAGCTACCGGACAGGGGAGTGACATGCCACAACTGTGCCGGATTCTCTTCGTGACCGGTAGTGAGTTTTACCTCATCGGGGCCTGTCTGTTCCAGGCAGTACTGTTTGCCTACTCTAAGCTCTATTTTGTAGAGCTTGTTTTTGTCAAAAGTGGTTTTCTGGGCGTATGCTGACGCCGTCAGAAGCACTGTCATCAATATTGCGACAATAGAGCGCAAAGATGGTTTAGACATAAAGTTAGATTTGAAATGGTTATTATTTTTACAAAGTTAACCATTATCGTCCATATAATTAGCCCCGCCCCTCCAAATAATTCTTAAAATGCGGTTGGAAAGCCAACGCATTTTCCTCCTGCAATATGTGGAGTCAGAAATCGAAGGATAGCTGGCGCCACACTTCTTCATCTCCATGTCCGGCAGGATTGCTCACACCGAGTCCAATAAGTCTTACAGGTCTGAAGTCGGTGGAAATACTGTCAAGTAGAGTAATGGCGTAGGCATAAATATCATCTTTTTCAAAAAACTCGGAATCCCGGCTGATGCTTCGGCTCACATTGGTGAAATCAAAAAACTTTATTTTGAGCGTGAGAGTCACTCCGGTGAATCCTTTGCGTTTTATCCGCGCGCACAGTTCATCGGCAGCTGCGGCGATGTGGGTCTCAATTTCATTGCGCTCAAGAATATCGCGGTTGAAAGTATGCTCGCAACTCAACGATTTTCTTATCCGCACCGGTTCAACGGGGCGGTTGTCAATTCCACGGGCAAAATCATAGTAGATGTTTCCGGCCTTGCCAAATGTGAGTGTAAGCATTTCCCTGCTCCAGGCGAGCAAGTCGGCGCCAGTGTGTATGCCGAGAGAATGCATTTTCTTTGCAGTGACCGGTCCGACACCCCAGAATCTCTCAATCGACAGTGTCTTGATAAAGTCAGCGGCTTTGTCCGGATGGATTGTGCAGAGCCCGTCAGGCTTGCGGTAGTCTGAAGCTATTTTAGCGAGAAACTTGTTATAACTCACTCCCGCCGAGGCGACAAGTCCGGTTTCCTGCCTGATTTCTTTCTTGATGCTGCGTGCAATGTCAACAGCCATTTTTATATCTTTCTTATTGTCCGTTACATCAAGAAATGCCTCATCGAGGCTTAGCGGCTCGATTATGTCGGTGTAACGTCGGAATACTTCCTGAATCTGTGCGGAAACCTCTTTATAGTGGCTCATGTCGCCCTTGACAAATATGAGCTGAGGGCACAGCCGGCGTGCCATGGTTGACGCCATTGCGGAGTGTACTCCGAAGCGTCGCGCTTCGTAGCTCGCCGTAGCCACAACGCCGCGGCTTCCTTCATGCCCCACTACAATGGGCTTGCCGCGGAGCTCCGGATGGTCGCGTTGCTCCACTGACGCATAAAAGGCATCCATATCCACATGTATAATCTTGCGCTGCTCCACGTCTACAAATTTAGTAAAAATCCGGTATGTTGCCCTCAATCATGAAAACTGAAGTGAAAAAGAGAGATTCCTTTCGCCCGGGCGAAGGTTTGTTCTTGTCTGAACTTTTAGTTAACTTTGAGCTGTGATTGTGGTGTCCGGGCATAGAACTATTGTATGATATGCAATGTTAAAATGTCATATATCACTCACAATGTCTGAAATTATGAATGTCAAATCATTATTTGCGCTCCTGACACTATGTGTCGCCGCCTTTACGGCTCCTCGCGCATCGGCTTGCTCGCTTGTGGCATATACCGGTGACAGTGCTCTTGTTATAGTCGGTAGGTCTCTTGACTGGAAAACACCGATACCCACAAATCTGTATGTGTATCCGCGCGGTATGCAGAAAGTCGGAAACATTACTTCCGATGCGGTGAAATGGACATCGCGCTACGGCGCCGTATATGCAGTGAGCTATGATGGAGGTATAACAGAGGGCATGAACGAGAAGGGACTGGCTGTAAACGGTCTTTTTTGTAAAGGAACAGTTTATGTCAATGATTCTACGGCGGGTCGCCCGGATATGTCTCTCGCTGTTTTCATCGCATGGATTCTTGACAACAATGCCACAACACCGGAGGCGGTGGAGGCTCTGCGCAAGCAGGAGTTCTCCGTTTCAGGAGCCACATTTGACGGTGGAACGAACTCTACTCTCCATTGGGCGATTACAGATGCCGAGGGACGATGCGCGGTTCTTGAATATGACCATGGCAATCTGAGAATCTACAACGACACGGTAAGGGTCCTTACAAATGACCCGACTTTCCCAAGCATGATGGCTATAAACGATTACTGGCAGGGGGTGGGTGGCAAAAATATGCTGCCGGGCACAGTGAAGAGTCCGGACCGATTTGTGCGTGCCTCTTTCTTTGAGAAAAATGTAGAGAAGGTTGCCGATACGCCGACCGGAATAGCGATTGCGCGCAGTCTGCTGATGAATGTGTCGGTGCCTTATCTTTATACAGTGGACGGCGAGCCTAATGTGTCGTCAACCCAATGGCGGTCATTTTCCAATCTCCGCGACCGGCAGTATTATTTTGATATGGCCACTCATCTGGGAGTTGTGTACATAGACCTTGCAAAATGCAATCTTGCTAAAGGTGCGCCTGTAATGAAACTGACTATGGACAAGGCTGTCGGAGCAGTAGGCTGTGCCAACGGCATTCTTGAACCAGCCGCTCCATTCACACCTATGTACTGATTGCTGTGACGCGAAGAGTTTTGATAATATTTGTGATGTTGGTATCGGCGGCGTTTGCGAATGCCGCCGAACCTGTGGATTCGGTGGACTTTGACGATTTGCCGTGGTACAGGCAGCTTGCCGCAAGTAAATTTGATCTTAACCGTCCCGGCATCAAATACCCGAAGTTTATGCGTTTTTGCGTGGATGTGTACAACTGGGGCGACCGCACGTTTAATACATACGACACTACATACGTTGCCGGTACCGGCAAGAAGTGGAAGGCGATGGTGCGCAGCTATAACTGGAATCAGAGCTATGTCATGCACTTTTCTGACCGGAATTATCTGGGGATTAACTCGGATATATACAGTGACCTTGGTGTGCATCTGAGTTTTATGGCCGTGGGAATCGGTTATACGGTAGATGCCAATGCTTTGTTTGGTCACTCTACCCATCCGCGCCACAACTTTAATTTCAATTTCGTGTGCGCGCTGTTTTCTGCAGGCATAAGCTACTCGAAGGCTACCGGTGGCACAAGAATAAAGCATTTCGGTGATTATGATCCCGGATACAAGCTCAATTACGATTTCAACGACATATCGCAGGAGTCGTTTACCGGAACCCTCTATTATTTTTTCAACCATCGTAAATATACGCAGGCCGCGGCGTATAATTTTTCAAGATACCAGCTCAAGAGCGCCGGGAGCTGGCTGATTGGTTTCGGATTCTCAAATCAGCGCATAAAAATGGATTTTTCAGGTCTGCCGCAAGATATGCTTTCGTATTTGCCCTCATTGAAAACGTCATATAGCTTTAGGTATACAGACTATGATATAATGGGCGGGTACGGACACAACTGGGTGCTCCGCCCGCGAAAATGGCTCATTAATCTCACGGCTTTGCCGTCAGTAGGTTACAAGCATTCCTACGAGGGTACGACCGAGGGTCGCAAGGATATGTTTTCGACAAATCTTCGCGGACTGTTTTCAGTCGTCTACAATCATCGAAGCCTTTATGCCGCAATGATAGGTAACTTCGAGGGGCATTTTTATTTTACGGACGGCTACACCTTTTTTAATTCCACAAACTCGATTTCCATCCTGACCGGTGTCCGGTTCTGAACTCATATTGTTTATAATGTGGAGAGATAGCGCTCGCCGGTGTCGGGAAGAAGCGCCACAATGACTTTGCCTTTGTTTTCAGGGCGGAGTGCAAGTTCTGTGGCTGCCGCTAATGCTGCCCCGGAAGAAATTCCTACAAGGAGACCTTCTGTCCGGGCTATCTCTTTTGTAGCAGCGACAGCATCCGCGCTCTTTGCTGCAACTACTTCATCAACTACAGATGCATCGTATGTGCCGGGCACGAATCCGGCGCCGATGCCCTGAATGCCGTGAGCTCCGGCCGCTCCTCCTTCAAGCACCGGAGATTCCGCCGGCTCTACGGCAACAATGCGCACTGCCGGATTTTTCTCTTTCAGATAACGGCCAACGCCACTTATCGTCCCTCCGGTGCCAACGCCAGCAACAAAGATGTCAACCTTTCCGTCTGTATCGCGCCATATCTCTGGACCGGTGGCGGAATAGTGGGCGAGGGGATTGGCGGGGTTTTCAAACTGTCCCGCCATAATCGCTCCGGGAGTTGCCGCGCAAATCCTCTTTGCTTCGGCAATAGCTCCGTTCATGCCCTCCTTGCCGGGAGTAAGGACAATCTCAGCCCCTAAGAGCGCAAGCAATTTACGCCGCTCTATGCTCATGGTTTCGGGCATAGTGAGAATTACTTTGTATCCCCGCGACGCTCCTATCACAGCCAGGCCTACCCCGGTGTTGCCGCTTGTCGGCTCGACTATGGTGCCGCCGGGTTTGAGTTTCCCGCTTTTTTCGGCATCGTCAATCATATAGAGTGCGATACGGTCCTTGGCGCTGCCTCCCGGATTTGTTCTTTCGAGTTTCGCTACAATGGGGGTGGTCAGGCCTTTTGCCGCGGCATGACGGTTGAGGATGAGCAGGGGAGTATTGCCGATAAGCTCCTCGATTGAACGGGCTGTTTTCATAGTCTGCCTTTGTCGTTGTATGAATAATATGAGTCGCCTCCCACTATTATGTGGTCAAGCATTTTAATATCTAACAACTTTGCAGCCTCTTTGATTTTATTTGTCAGGTGGTCGTCCTCGGGGCTGGGACTGAGATTGCCGCTTGGATGGTTGTGGACGGCGATAATGCTTGACGCAAGATGGTCTACAGCCGTCTTGATGAGCAGTTTGATATCGACGACTGTTCCCGCTGTGCCGCCGCGGCTTACACATTCGGCTGCGGTGATTCTGTTTGACCTGCTTAGAATCAGTATCCAGAATTCTTCACGTTCAAGCCGCTCCAGATTGCAGCGTAGATAATTATACGCATCTTTTGAGGACTGAACAAATGCGTTTTCACGGGCATTCTCGTCGCGGCATCTGCCACCGAGCTCAAAAGCAGCCGCGAGAGTAACGGCTTTTGCGGGTCCCACGCCTTTAAACATCCGACACATCTGCCTCACCGGCATCCTTGACAGAACGCTGAGACTGTTGTCGGCTTTAGCAAGCATTTCGCGGCTGAGGTCTATCACGCTCTTGCCCTGAACTCCCCCTCCGAGAAGCAGAGCTATGAGCTCGGTGTCAGATAAGGCGCGTATGTCACGCAACGCCTTTTCGCGAGGACGCTCATCGGCTTTGAGGTCGGCAATGCGTCCGGTATAGGGTGGGTTAGTGCCGTTTTCTGTCATTTTCCTCTCCTTATTTCGATTTCGCTGTCAATATCGCGCCCTTTTCCGAGCAAAATCTTGTTGAACCAGGCATTTATGAAGCCGCATCCGTATCCGCCTATCTGGATAATGCTCGCCGGCACTGCGAGAAGCGCTATGCGTGGTGACCGCGTTGAGGCAAAAGCGGCACAAAGTATCGCCAAAAGGTAGATGCCGACAGGAAGCAGCCACCAGATGGACACGATTGCGGCAAAGAGGCAGCACAGCGCTCCGAGTGCCACAGCTATAGCCGGCAGGGTGTGGACAAGTTTCAGCGAGCCGGGGTAAAGCAGCTTGAGAGTTATGCGCGACATACCGAACACATATACCTGACGCAGGAATTTGCGGAAGTCTACTCGCCTTTTATGGTAAACGGCTGCCTCTCTTACAAGTCCGCTGCTGAAGCCGGCATTGCGGATTCGCATACTCATGTCGATGTCCTCTGAGAACATTTCACGGAAGCCGCCGACAGTGTTATAGACTTCGCGTGTATAGCCCATGTTGAATGACCGCGGGGTAAATTTTTCCATGCTCATCTTGCCGCCGCGTATGCCGCCGGTGGTGAGAAAAGAGGTCATGGCAAAGTTTATGGCTTTCTGCACGGGGGTAAATGATTTGTGCGCGGAATCCGGTCCTCCGAAGCAATCGAGCTTATTGTTGTCGAGATATTTGCCAAGCGTCTCAAAATATGTTGGAGGAATAACACAATCGCTGTCGAAAAAAATCAGCCATTCGCCGCGCGAACGCTCAATGCCATAGTTTCGTGCGATAGATCTGCCCTCGTTGCTTTTGTGATAATAGTGCAGGTCAAGTCCTTGGCCGCATCTCTCAACAGCTTCGGTGCAGGGGAGAGTCGAGCCGTCTTCAACCAGTATTACCTCGAAATCGCGGCGTGTCTGTTGTGCAAGACTCTGAAGGAGGTCGGCAACCTCTTCATTGCGGTTATATACCGGTACTATGACCGAGAACATCGGTGTGGATTCCATGTTTTCCATCAGCACATTCTTGATTTATAGTCCTCAAAAGTGTATTGTCTAAGGTATTCCACTTCGCCAGAGGAGCGGACGAGGGCGATTGACGGGTGCGTTATGCCGTTGAACATATTGGTCTTCACGGTAGTGTAGTGGTTCATGTCCTCGAATGTGAGCCTGTCGCCGGCTTTCAGCGGGAGTGGAAATGTCCAGTCGCCCATGAAGTCGCCGCTCAGGCATGAATTGCCTCCTATGCGGTAGGAGGGGAGACCGTCAGACGGATCCACGCTTTCGGTGATAGCCGGCTTATAGGGCATTTCAAGACAATCCGGCATGTGACACGCGAAAGAGGCGTCTATAATTGCGGTGGATATTCCCTGATTCGTCACCACATCGACTACCGATGCCAGAAGGTCACCGGTTCGCCATGTAAATGCGCTTCCCGGCTCCAGAATTACCTCAAGCCAGGGGTAGCGTGAGCGAAAATCCTTAATGAGTGCAATAAGATGAGCAGTATCGTAGCCGGCACGGGTCATAAGATGACCGCCTCCCATATTCACCCATCTGACTTGCGGCAACAGGTGGCCGAACTGGGTCTCAAAGGCGCCGAGCACCTTTTCAAGGTCATGGGATGTAGACTCGCACAAGGCATGGAAATGCAGGCCCTGAACATATTCGGGCAGAGTTTCACCGATAATATCGGCCGTGACGCCGAATCTTGAGCCCGGTAGTGCGGGATTGTATATGTCAGTCTCAATTACCGAGCACTGCGGGTTTACTCTCAGTCCGGTGCTTACACCTGCGTCAAGAGTGCGCGGTGCGAATCTTTTTGCCTGCTCAAGTGAGTTGAAGGTGATATGGGTTGAACCGGCAATGTACTTGCCTATGGTCTGCTCCGTATACGCCGGACAATATGAGTGGGCGCTTCCTCCGAGGGTGGTATTGCCGAGTTCCAGCTCATTTAATGACGAGGCTGTGAAGTCGCGGCAATATTCGCCGATTATATCAAATGTGCGCCAGAGCGCGTTGGCCTTGAACGCCATGATAATCTTGGCCCCCGACTCGGCGCTCACGCGTCTGATAAGCTCAAGGTTGGCGCGCAGACGGTCTTCATAGACCACATAGCATGGGGTAGGGATGATGTTCGGTGTCAGCATCATTCTATAATTTTAAAGCGTGCGAATTTTAGCAGAAGCACTTTTGTGCCGGTGTTGTCGAAATCGACAGTTATGCGGTCCTCGGCCTGCGAGGTATCGACAGAGGTGACAGTGCCGGTGCCGAAGCGCGAGTGCTCTATTCGTGTACCCTCCCTCAGCTCGGAGGCTTCGCGCCGGTCGCCGGCTGCCACTTTTGATGTTGCGCGGCTCACCGGCTTGCGGGACATGGATTCCTCGCTCTTCCGGTAGGATGCGGCAGGAGAGTGGTATGATGTGCGATAGCTCTCGAAGGAAGGACGTTTTGCGCTCAGGCTGGCTCCGGCGATAAGGTTGAGATGCGCGGGGTCGATGTCGCGAAGGAAGCGCGAAGGAGAGCACATCACCGTCTGGCCGTTGCGGTAGCGCGATGATGCGTACGACATCATGCAAAATTTCTTTGCTCTGGTGATAGCCACGTAGAGCAGTCGCCGCTCCTCCTCGATTTCCGACAGCGAGCCGTTGGCCATAGCGGATGGAAAGAGGTCTTCCTCCACTCCCACAATAAATATATTGTTGAATTCAAGACCTTTTGCGGCATGGGCGGTCATGAGAGTTACGCATTCCGCTGACGCATTGTCCAGATCCTGGTCGGTGGCGAGCGAAATATCACCGAGAAAATCGGCAAGAGTCACCGTTTCCTCCTGTCCCTCCTCGCGGCGTGTGTC
>JAIDJW010000174.1 GCA_029052015.1 Paramuribaculum sp.
GTATATCATATATCGTATGGTTTTTATTGCGCAAATTTAAACACAATTCAGTCAACCGAGCAAATAAAGCGAATGAAAAATACGACCCCGCTGAAAAAAAGAGCTAACTTTGTAACCAAGCTATGTGGAACCTATTTTGTGGGTTCCTATGTTTCAACGACAACCAATTATTTCATACACATGAGAAAAACATTATTTTTTGCCATGGCCCTGTTGGTATCCGGCACGGCATCGGCGGTTGCCAAAGGAGAAGACAAAAGAGACCCCGCACCTTCTGATTATACGCTTGCCCAACGGTTTGCGGGGTCCAAACTCATGAATATGCTCTTTTCCACCAGTGTTGACCCACATTGGACGCCCGATGGAAATGCTTTCTGGTATTCATATAAAACCGGCGAGGGCACAAAGTGGTATTTTGTCGATCCGTCAAAAGGATCACGCACACCGCTCTTTGATCATGACAAGCTTGCATCCGAGCTCACAGAGATAGTAAAGGATCCGTACATCGCGTCCAATCTGCCCATACGCAATCTCGAGCCCTCTGCCGACGGCCGCACCTTCACTTTTGAGGTGACTTCATCGCAAGAGGCTAAGGCGGACACAACCGCAGGCGCAAAAAAGCCTGGAAAAGGTGAAAAAGAGGTGTTTTACTTCTCATACGACCGTCCTACC
This sequence comes from Paramuribaculum sp., assembly GCA_029052015.1. Lineage (GTDB taxonomy): Bacteria > Bacteroidota > Bacteroidia > Bacteroidales > Muribaculaceae > Paramuribaculum. Next base: position 673 of record JAIDJW010000174.1, read on the forward strand.
GGCAAACTCACACATCTTAAGGATAAGAAGAAAGAAACCAAGCAGTTGCCCTGGGCATCCGTTTCACCCGACGGCAAGACTGTGGTATATGCGAAGGACCTCAATCTCTATCGCATGAGTCGCGAAGATTATGAAAAGCTCAAGAAAGATGACAAGGACTCTACTGTAACCGATATCGCCCTCACTACTGACGGCATGCCGGATTTCGGCTACGGTATCCCTTACAGCACTCTCAATACCGATACTTTATGCAACGGCAAACGTAAGGGTGTTTATGGAGTGTGGTCACCAGACTCACGCTACTTCGTCACCGAAATCACCGATGACAGAGAAGTAAAGCCTCTCTGGGTGATAAATTCGGTTGCCGAGCCGCGTCCCACTCTTGAAACCTACAAATATCAGATGCCTGGAGAAAAAGAGGCTCCTATAAGCCATCTGTATATCTTCGACATGACTGACAACAGCCGCAAAGAGATTAACGCATCCCGTTTCAAGGACCAGACCGTTTCTCTAGCCTACAAGCCACGCAAGCAGAGCGACCGACACAAGTATGACGTGCCCTCTGTATGGCTCGGTGACAACAATCGTTTTTTTGTCACACGCTCAAGCCGTGACCTGCATAGAATCGACATATGTTCGTATACTATCGGCGCTGACACTCTTGTACCCGTCATTGAGGAGCGCATGAATACTTATCAGGAAGTGCGTCCTCTCTCGGCTATTGCCGGAGGTAAGGAACTCGTGCAATGGAGCGAAAGAGACGGATGGGCACACCTATATTTATATGACGATAGAGGCAACCTTAAGCGTAAACTGACAGACGGTCCCTGGCATGTTCACCGCATTCTCGCAGTTGACGAGCCTACACGTACAGTATATTTCACCGGAATGGGTCGCGAAAAAGGCCAGAACCCGTATTATCAGAATCTTTATAGCGTGAGTCTTGACGGAGGTCCGGTAAAAAAACTCACATCAGGCAACTACTTTCACTCGCCGATAATGGATGACAATGCAAGATTCTTTGTTGACAACTATTCACGCATTGATACTGTGCCGGAAACCGCATTGTTCGCCACCCTCGGAGGCCGCAAGGTAATGCCGCTTGAGCGTTCTGATTTCTCACGACTTCTTGATGCAGGATATAAATTTCCCGAGCAGTTCGTTGTCAAGGCAGCCGATGGAGTGACCGATCTCTACGGAGTAATGTACAAGCCTTTCAATTTTGACGAAACAAAGAGCTATCCCATTATTGACTATGTGTATCCGGGGCCGCAGGTCGAGGCTACAAACTATCCCTTTACAAGGATGTCGGTGCGCACCGACCGCCTTGCGCAGGCTGGATTCATTGTAATAACCGTCGGCAACCGCGGCGGACACCCTGACCGCTCCAAATGGTATCACAACTATGGCTATGGCAATCTCCGCGACTATGGTCTCGCAGACCAAAAAGCGGCTATCGAGCAGCTCGCTGCCCGTCATCCCTATATTGATATTGATCGCGTAGGTATCCACGGACACAGTGGAGGCGGATTCATGTCAACCGCAGCTATGCTCCAGTATCCCGACTTCTTCAAAGTTGCCGTATCAGCAGCCGGCAATCACGACAACCGCATATACAACCGCTGGTGGAGCGAAACCCATCATGGCGTAAAGGAAGTTGTGGGCGAGAAGGGCGACACTACATTTGTCTACTCTATCAAGACCAATCCTGAGATTGCCCGCAATTTAAAGGGACATCTCATGCTCGTTCACGGTGACATTGATAATAATGTGCACCCCGGCAACTCTATTCGTGTGGCAAACGCGCTGATAAATGCCAACAAGCGCTTCGATTTCCTGCTGATTCCTACCCAGCGTCACTCATTCGGCAATATGGATGAATATTTCTACTGGAGACTCGTCGATTATTTTACGGATTATCTCATAAAAGGCCGAAAGACAGAAGTACAGATTCCAAACAGATGATATTCTAAGGATTTATATTGTAACTTTGCGCCAGAATCAGTTTTACAATCACTACGCAAATATGAGAAAAACCATACTCGCATCAATTGCCGTTCTTGCAATATTGCTCGCGCCGGCAGCAAGCGCGCAGTTCCGCTATGGTCCTATGGCGGGATTTTCTATAACGAACATGAAATTCAAACAGGAGCTAATGTCTGTTGACAAAACTCCAGGCTTTTCTGCAGGAGTCGTTGCGGAAATGATGTTTCCAGGCATTGGTTTCGGCATTGACCTGGGACTGTATTACGATATGCGCGGAGCCAAACTCGGACTCGGTGAAAAGGAAATCTGGGCGAGCCAGAAATACGGCACCGAACGTATGACCCTCCACTACATTGCTCTGCCCTTACACCTGAGATTCAAATATACCAATCTCAACGGTTTTGAGGATATCATTGCGCCTATTGTATACGCAGGTCCGACATTCGGCATTCATGTGGCAAACAGCGACATCAAGGCATTCCAGTATTCGGGAGGCGATCTCGGACTTGAATTCGGCATTGGTGCCGAGGTTTTGCGTCACTGGCAGATTACCGGTTCATACACGATGGGTATGACGTATGTGACGAAAGCCAAAGTGTTGACTAATTTCAGCGCGCGTTCCAACTCCTGGAATGTCAGGTTAGCATATCTTTTCTGATTGACGTTATGAAAATTGCTATTGTCGGCACCGGTTATGTCGGTCTCGTTTCAGGCGCATGCTTTGCCGAGATGGGTGCGATGGTGACTTGCGTCGATATAGACAAAAACAAAATCGACGGTTTGCACAAAGGTGTGATACCTATATATGAGCCGGGACTCAAGGAACTTGTTGATCGAAATGTGTCTGCCGGACGACTCTGTTTCACCACATCGCTTGAGGAGTGTCTCAACGATGTCGAGGCTGTGTTTTGCGCTGTCGGTACTCCACCCGATGATGACGGGTCTGCCGACCTCACGGCAGTGAAGTCTGTTGCGCGCACTTTCGGCAAGAACATCAACAGATTTAATGTACTTGTAACGAAAAGCACAGTTCCCGTAGGCACCGCCGAGGTTATCCGCGGCATAGTGCGCGAAGAGCTTGCAAGGAGAGGTTCGGATGTGGAATTCGAGATTGCAAGCAATCCGGAGTTTCTCAAGGAGGGTGCGGCAATAAAGGATTTCATGTCGCCTGACAGAGTGGTGATAGGTGTCGAGGGAGAGCGCTCACGCAAGGTGATGGAGCGCCTGTATCGTCCCTTCCTGCTCTCGAATTTCCGCGTGATATTCATGGACATTCCTTCGGCTGAAATGACCAAATATGCGGCAAACGCCATGCTCGCTACAAGAATATCGTTTATCAACGACATAGCCAACCTGTGCGAGCTTACCGGCGCGGATGTCAATATGGTGCGGAAAGGCATCGGTTCAGACGCTCGTATAGGCTCCAAATTCCTGTATCCCGGTTGCGGTTACGGCGGTTCCTGCTTCCCCAAAGATGTGAAAGCGCTTATGCACACCGGACTGGAGCATGGTTACCGCATGAAGGTGATTGAAGCTGTCGAGGCTGTGAATGAGGAGCAGAAAAACATAGTTGGTCGCAAGTTGAAAAAAGCTCTCGGCACCCTCGCCGGCAAACGTATTGCCGTTTGGGGATTAGCATTCAAACCCGAAACCGATGATATGAGGCTTGCTCCATCGCTCACGGTCATAGACTACATTCTTTCAGAAGGCGCGACAGTGTGCGTTTATGACCCCATTGCCATGGACGAGTGCCGCAGACGTCTCGGTGACAAAGTTGAGTATGCGCGCGATATGTATGAGGCAGCGGTCGATGCTGATGCCGTAGCCATGATGACTGAGTGGAAAGTTTTTCGACTCCCCTCCTGGTCTGCCATCAAACGGGTGATGCGCGGCAATGTCATTGTTGACGGACGCAATATATATAATGCCCCCGAACTCGCTGCAGAAGGTCTCGACTATTATTGCATAGGCAAGAAATAGTATTCCCATAATATTTTTTAGAGCGCGCCTGTGAAGTAATTTTCGCAGGCGCGCTATTATATAAGGGGACAATAGCCATTTATGCCACTTCCTGCTCCCGAGCCTCTTGAAAAACCAGCTATCCGTTTCGGGAATATCGCCCACGGACACATCGGACATGAAATCTGAGCTTATAGTTCTCAGCCCCATATGACCCGGATTCAACTTGGCGAAAACGTGGGCATAAGTGAAATGGTATCAAGAAAAACACTGCCAACATAAAAGCTGCAGTATGGACAGCACGAATAGGTAGCAATAAAAAGGATGCTGGTAAGTAAACTATTCTGAGTAAAAGTGCATTTTCGCAGAAAGCGAGGTTACATGAGGGCTAACTTTGCAGATACAAATAACTTAGTAACTCGTCACTCTGACTTAATACTTGAATTAATGAATTTCACACTGACTCCCGGAATGTATGTTGCACTCAATCAATTGTCTAAAGCATCCAGACGCAAAGTGCTCGACGCCGCTTTTGCCTTCGTCATAGAAGGCATACGTCCGACCAACCTCTCAAAAAATCTCCTCGTAATGTTTATGATGGTGGTGGACAGCGCTACTGATGGCAAAGTCACATATACACCCGATGCTGAGCAAGTTAAAGAAGTGCAGGAGCCGAAAGACTCACCTGCCGAGATAAAAGCGGCTGAGCAGACTGTCGCAGCAAATAGTGCGGAAAACCAGTGCACCGCGCACAACAATCCGTTGGCAAAAGATTGCAGAAACATACCGGCTTTGGCAAATGTGAAGGTGAAAATGAGAAAGAGAAGAAGAAATAAAAAGACAGCCGGGCTATAAGCCGGGTTATGTCACTGACGGCAGTATCCTTGACGGACTTGGGTCAGCGTTTCGTCATTTATCTTCGTCCTGCGTTGCCGCAGCGACTGTAGCGGCCTACCCCCCGGCAATGGGCGAGCAACCCTTGAATGCCGGTATACATGGCCTTGCAACCCATAAGATGTGCGGCGTCTCATGTCGCCATGAAACCCGGTGGGCTCTTACCCCGCCTTTTCACCCTTACCACGCGGCCGTAAGACCTATAGCGCGGCGGTTGTTTTCTGTCACACTGCTCTGCCGTTGTGCCGACAGCTTTCCGTTAGAAAGTATGGTGCTCTATGTTGCCCGGACTTTCCTCCCGCCGCTTGTTCATCGGCGAGCGACGAAACGCCCGGCTGTCTATGGAATCTGCTGCAAAATTAAGCAAATATCATTGATAAGGCAAGAAGTCAAGCCGATGATTTGAGCGGATAGCGGGCAGGATACATAATCAGGCGAAGCGAGGTGGGATATGAACAATATGCCCATATCCATGTGATGAGCACAGTGAGCTTATTGCGCATACCGAGAATTGATATCAGATGGATGAACATCCAGGTGAGCCACGCAAAAAATCCCGACAGATGAAAGTGTGGCAGATCCGCTACAGCAAGATTGCGCCCGACAGTTGCCATCGACCCTTTGTCCTTGTAACGGAAAGGCGATGGCGTGCCGCTGTTAAGTTCGGAAGCAAGATGGCGTGCCTGCTGGATTGCCACCTGCGCGAGTTGCGGGAATCCTTTCGGATAGTGGTCGGTAGGCATGAAAGCTATATCGCCAATGGCATATACATCCTCTACTCCGCGCACCTCACATGAGGTATCAACAATAAACCTCCCTCCTCTGTCAAGTTCCGGACTGTTTCCTATAAACTCGAATTTGCGGGCTGTAATGCCCGCTGTCCAGATAAGCATACCGGTCTCAATCGCCGAGCCGTCGGCTAATGTCACAGTGTCATTCTCGTATGACTTCATAAGCTGATTAAGCTGTACATCCACCATTAGGTGATGGAGATAGTCGAGTGCTTTGCGCGATGAGTGTTCCGACATGGCTCCCAGAAGTCTGTCAGTGCCTTCTAAAAGCGTAATCTTCAGCTCGTCAGGTGATATTGTCGGATATTCGCGGGGAAGTATATATCGTTTCATCTCACCTAACGCTCCGGCAATCTCCACTCCTGTTGGTCCACCGCCAATAACGGTAAAGCTCAACAGCTTGCGGCGCAGAGCGGCATCTTTTGTCAGTGTCGCCCGCTCCATGCGCTGCAATATTTCGTCACGACAGCGTATGGCTTCCGGAACCGATTTCAGAGTGTATACACTCTTTTCAAGGTCCTGGTTGCCGAAAAAGTTGTTGGTTGTACCGGCCGCGATTACAAGAATATCGTATGGTGCGGTTTCGTACTGAGTATGAACCGTCTTTCTATCGAAGTCAATAGTCTTTACAGTGCCCATACGGAATGTGGCTCCTTTAACGGAGCCTTTGCGCATCTCGCGCCGAAACGGGAACGAGATGCTTGAGGGGTCAAGTCCGCTGCTCGCTATCTGATAAAAAAGCGGCGGAAAAGAATGATAGTTGTTGGAGTCTATGATAGTGATATCAAATCTCTTCTTGTCAATCTTTTTTGCGAGATTCAGCCCCGCGAATCCTCCGCCTATCACAACAACGCGACGGCGGCCTGTATCTTCTATCTGTTTCATGACGGTGGAGTGAATGTCTTGTTATCAAAAACAACACCCCTTCCGTCTTACTGGTTTAGTTTTGGAGCAAGATACTTGCCGGTGAGCGACGAATCGCACTTGCAAATCTCTTCGGGAGTGCCGCAGACAACAAGATGACCTCCTGCCTCTCCACCTTCCGGTCCGAGGTCTATTACATAGTCCGCCGACTTGATAACATCAATATTGTGCTCGATGACAATCACCGTGTGACCGCGCTCAACAAGTGCGTCAAGCGACTTCATGAGGCGTGAAATATCCGCGCTGTGAAGTCCGGTTGTCGGTTCGTCAAGAATAAAAAGAGTGGGTTGCAGCTTCTCACTCGCAAAATATCCGGCGAGTTTTAGGCGCTGACTTTCGCCGCCTGACAGAGTCGATGTGCTCTGACCCAGACGCACATAGCCGAGCCCTACTTCGGCAAGCGGCGTCAGAAGCTTCACTATCTTTTTTTCGGTCAATGACGGAGATGCTGCGCCGCTGAAAAACTTGATAGCCTCGCTGACCGTCATGTCAAGCACATCAGATATGCTCTTGCCACGATAAAGCACTTCAAGAACCTCGCGCTTGAAGCGTTTGCCACCACATTCCGGGCAGGTCATCGATATGTCCGCCATAAACTGCATCTCGATTGTGATGGTGCCTTCACCCTTGCACTCCTCACACCTTCCGCCTTCGGCATTGAAGCTGAAATAGCCGGGCTTGAAGCCCATTTGCTTAGACATCTGCATATCGGCATAGAGCTTGCGTATTTCATCGTATGCCTTTATGTATGTGGCGGGATTGGAGCGCGAGGAGCGCCCGATTGGGTTCTGGTCAACAAGCTCAACGCCTGTGATGCGCGATAGATCTCCTCCAATTGAGGCGTATGCTCCGGTACTTCCGTCAAATCCGGACTCAACAATATCAAGCTTTGACAGCAAAGCCGGATAAAGAATCTGACGCACAAGCGTAGATTTGCCGCTACCGCTCACTCCCGTCACAGCAGTAAGTACTCCGAGGGGAAACTTCACATCTATGTTTTTAAGATTATTCTCCCGCGCGCCTTTGACAATTATCGAGTCGCGCCACTTGCGCCGATACTCAGGCACAGCTATAGACGCTCTGCCAGTCAAAAACTCTGCGGTGTGTCCGGGTGTGGTTTCATTTATATCTGCCACTCTGCCGCTCCACACTATTTCGCCGCCTAAACTGCCGGCATCTGGACCGACATCCACAATATTGTCAGCCGCTCTCATGATTTCCTCGTCGTGCTCCACGACAATTACTGTTGTACCTGCATCGCGCAGCCGATGAAGCACACCGATAAGGCGCTGTGTGTCGCGTGGATGAAGACCGATGCTCGGCTCATCAAGAATATACATGGAGCCCATGAGCGGGCTGCCGAGTGATGTGGCAAGATTGATGCGCTGGCTCTCGCCACCCGAAAGAGTCGCAGCCTTACGGCTCAGAGTCAGATATCCGAGACCGACATCCGACAGATATTGCAATCTGGAGCGAATCTCGGTTACAATTCGCTCGGCAATCAAAGCATCGTTCTTTTCGAGAGCAAGAGCGTTGAAAAACTGCAGAAGATCATCTACCGGCATATCGCAAAGCTCACCGATTGTCTTTCCGGCCACCTTTACATATTGCGTGTCTTTGCGCAGACGTGTGCCTACACAGTCAGGACACAGCGTGCGCCCGCGATAGCGTGCCTTAATGACACTGTACTGCACCTTGTGGCGGTTAGCATCAACCATGCGAAAGAATCCGTCTATGCCTTCAAACGCGCCGTTGCCGTGCCACAAAAAATCTTTCTGCGCCTTTGTCAAATCCATATAAGGGCGATGTATCGGGAAACCTACTGAATCGGCTATGCCTATCAGTTCAAGCCGCCAAAGCCCGAGTTTTTCGCCGCGCCAGGGAGCAACGGCTCCTTCGTATACGCTCAATCCTGCGTCGGGAATCACCTTGCGCTCATCAATCCCCTCAACAAGTCCGAGACCCTCACACCGCGGGCAAGCGCCATAGGGATTGTTGAAGTTGAACATCATTTCTGTAGGCTCGACAAATGTCATGCCGTCGGCTTCAAAACGCTTTGAAAATTCAAGACGCTCAGGAGACAAGGCTCCTTTCTTCCATATCCATAACCCAAGAACTCCGTCTCCCTCATAAAAGGCGGTTTCGGCACTCTCGGCAAATCGGCTTATCTCGTCTGCATCGGAGCTGACAACGCTACGGTCAACAAGCAGTTCATATCCCTCCGAATCCGAAACACCTTCAGCAATCAGGCTATCAATATCGACAAATTCACCAGCCTTTATCATTCGGGAATATCCTCCCTTTCGATACACGTCAAGCTGAGTGGCAAAACGCCTCTTATCCGGCAGATGAACAGGGGCAGATATAGCAAAACGTGTACCATCGCCAAATGCAGAAGCAGCCGCAAGCACGTCGCTTACCGTGTGCTTCTTCACCTCTTCGCCGCTAATCGGCGAAAAAGTGTGTCCCACTCTGCCAAAAAGCAGACGCATATAATCATAAATCTCGGTAGCGGTGCCGACTGTGCTTCGCGGATTGCGTGTTGTCACCTTCTGCTCTATAGCCACTGCCGGCGGCAGACCTTTAATCCACTCCGCTTCCGGCTTGGGCATTCTGCCGAGAAACTGCCGGGCGTAAGCGCTGAGACTCTCTACATAACGCCTCTGCCCTTCGGCATAGAGAGTGTCGAAAGCGAGACTTGACTTGCCGCTGCCGCTCACTCCGGTGACAACAGTCATCTTACCTCGCTCAATTTCAATATCAACACCTTTGAGATTATTGACTTTTACCCCTTTGGCGCGGATGTTGCCCTCCTCAAGGCCGGTGTCAGTTATTTTATTCTTCTTAGATATACTTGATTTTTCTGTCATAGCCTGCAAAAGTACTCATTTTTTGCCTCGCAGACAATTACGCAAAAGCCAGCCTAACTCTATTTAACGTCATTCACATCATTTACGCCAGAAGCCGGGAGTAAACAGAATCAGTACTGTAAAAAGCTCAAGTCGACCGATAAGCATAAGAATGGACAATATCCACTTGCCTACACCGGGGATGCCGACATAGCTCTCGCCATAACCTGTCACACCCGAACCGAGACCGGTGTTGCTGAGACAAGAAAAAGAGGAGAAGAATGCATCGACAAGCGGTATATTGACCGCTGTCAGAACTATGCCACCTACCATGATTATCATCACATATAGACACAGAAAAGCTATAACCTTGCTCACTATATCAGGCGGCACAACCTTGCCGTTGACTCTCACGCTCAATATAGCTGAAGGATGCAGACAGCGGTAAAGCTCGTTGCGGGTATTTTTCAGGAGATAAAGAAGTCGATCAATCTTGGCTCCGCCGCTGGTAGAGCCGGCACAGGCACCGAAAAACATCAGCATGAACAGCAACGCAAGCACAAAAGTGCCCCATTCTTCAAAATTGCTCACCGTCAGTCCGGTGGAAGTGATGGTGGATATTATCTGAAAAAGCGGGTCGAGAGTTATCGAGCTGATGTCGGTAAAAAGTCCGCGGCGCACTATGGCTATCACAAATAAGATATATGCCACAAAGATTATCTGCAGGTAGGACTTGAACACGTCGTTGTGCCACAGCGGTCGGAAATCTCCGCGTGCAACTTTGAACAGCAGGCCGAAGTTGACTCCTCCCAAAAACATGAATATAGTCACGACACTCTTGACGTATGCAGAATCCCATGCGCCAACGCTATCATCCTTCGTAGAGAATCCACCGGTTGAAATAGAGGAAAACGCATGGCATATACTGTCGAAAAAATTCATAGGACCTATCCACAGCAATATGGTCAGTGCTGCTGTTAGAGCGAAATATATTCCCCATAGCCCTTTTGCCGTCTGAGATATACGCGGGCGAATCTTGTCATGCGTTATTCCGGTGACTTCGGCGTTAAACATCTGCAT
>JAIDJW010000175.1 GCA_029052015.1 Paramuribaculum sp.
TGTCGGCCGCACCCACGTAGCCAACTATGCCGAGAACGAAGACACCGTCGTATGCCTTCTCGTCGCCCCACCAGGATGCAAGCAGCAGACAAGCTGTCGCTGTTGCGAAAATCAGTTTTTTCATTGGTTGTTATTTGATGTGTATGGAGAAAAGTGCGGGGTTGGCCTCCTCGTCGCCGGTGATTTCGCTCATGACCTCCGAAGATGCTGAGAGGAAGAACCGGTCGTCCGTGGTATAATTTATCGGTTTCAGTATCACTTTGTGACCGTTGTACTCAAACGGCACTCCGACATGCTCGTAGTCGGTAAACTTATCGCTTGCCGAGTACAATAGCTTACCGTCGTGTCTATCATATATCTGCATGACCGTGCGGTTGTTATAGTTCCAGCTGAAAAGCATGGCGTGATTTTTTGTCATGTAGACATAATAGTACAGATATTCTCCATCCGAGGCATCCATAATGTTCATGTCGGCGGGTCGGCGCTTGCCTTCGGAATTTATGGCAGCAATAGGTCTGATGCCTTCGGCAGGAGAGGTGACGTCGTATACGGTGTCATTGTGGGCATAAAGAACCGAGGATGTCGAGAGTGAGAGGTCAACGCTTTCGGCAACAGTAGTTACAAAGCCCGGCTGCACTTCGTATGGCCACGACCTGTTGGTGTGCGGTGTAACGATAGAGTCGGTGAGCTGCCAGGTGTTGTCGAAATAGTAGAAGGTAGTGGGGCGCTCCTTGAAGGCGGAGGCATTCATACCAATCCACCCGTCAGGACGGGGATAGATGTTGTTCATTTGCATTATGGAGTCCTTGCCAACAAATTTTCCGTCAAAAGTATAGTTGTATATGTCGTCGAAGAGTGTTATTACAGCCCATCCTTTAGTAGCGGTATTTGCCCAACAGCTGTTTACGCGACTGTGCTCGCCGGGTCCCGCTCCGCTGCGGTCGAAAGACACCAGACACTTTCCGGACGCATCAAACGCCATCTCTCTTCCGGGATATATGTTATTGCCGGAATATATATAATAGGTGTCATCGATTATGCCGCATAAACCGAGTTCACGAATCAGGGTCGAGTCGGTGACCTCCGGATTAAGGACCATTTTCAGGTCTATGACGCTCTCGGGAGCCTCTGTGTCGGGGGCATCATAGTTTGCTGCGAAGTTGAATGTCACGAGTTCGTCCTGCGGCTTTTGACTGCACGAAGTGGCAGCCATGAGGCAGATAGCGCCGATTGAGGAAAAAATAGTAGTTTTCATATAGGTAATATTATTTGATTTTGATAGCAAATAGGGCTGGGTTTGAATCCTCTTTGCCGGTGAGCTCGCTCATTGTGGCGTCTGAGGCGGTGAAGTAGAATGTATCGTCGGTGGTGTAATAAGCCGGGGTAAGGTATATTGTTGATCCGTTGAAGCTGAACGGCACTCCGTAAGGCTGTCCTTTTTCACGCGGGGCGGATATGGAGGCTAGGAGCGAGCCGGTGGCTCTGTCATAGAACTGTGCATAGAGTTTGTGGTCATATTTCATCCACACAAGATAACGGGTGGCTGTCGAATAGACGCTGGCATCTATATACGAGTCAACCTTGTCCCGGTTTTGAGCCGGATTGAAGTCCCAGGGCATACCGAGAGTGCCGAGATTTACTGCGGCGAGAGGGCGCAGACCGGCGGCAGGGTCGGTGATGTCGTAGATGGTATCGTTCCAGTACACTGTGGCAAGATTACCGGTGGATGATATGTTGGGACCGAAAACAGTGGCGCCGTCATATTCCCTGAATACCTTATACAGCATTCCGGTTTTGAGCGAGTCGGTAATCAGGAACTTGTCGCTGTAGTAATAGTAGGAGATTGTGTCGTTGATAAACGAGTTGCTGCCTACCACCCATCCGTTGCCCAGCGCGGTTGGAATGCCGCGCACCTGAAGTGTGTCACATCCGGTAAACTCACCCGACATGGTGTAGGTAAATACCTTCGGCTGTGTGTTGCTGAATGCCGCCCAGCCTTTTGTAGCTCTGTCTGCCATAGGAGAAGCGTAGCTGCCGTATTCGCCCGGTCCGTAGCCCTTGCGGTCGAAGGAACAGAGGCATTTGCCGTCTTTGGCAAATACCATCATGTTTCCGTCGAAAGAGTAGATGAAGTAATTGTCATCCACTATTCCCGCCAGGTCCAGACTGCCGATGAGGGTAGAGTCGGTGGCTTCGGGATGAAGGACAAGCCGCACGTCAAGTATGCTGTCGATTTTAGCGGTGTTTTCAGCATTGACGTTGGCGGCAAGGTCGATTACCGGCAGTCCCCCTTTTTCAGAAGTGCACGAGGCTGACAGCATCAAAGCCGCAGCCGCGAGTAATGATATTGTTTTGTTAGTCATGGCATTTGTAATAGATTATCCCTTGATTATGGCTATTGCTTCAGCTGGGGTGACGAGGGTCTGCTCGCCGCTTGTCATGGATTTGAGCGTGAGTTTGCCTGCTTTCATCTCCTCTTCGCCTACGAGCGCAACGTAGGGTATGGCGCGAGCATCGGCATATCCCATCTGTTTTTTCATCTTTGCTGCGTCGGGATATATCTCGCAGGCAATGCCTCCGTTGCGCAGAGCCTTCATCATTGTCATGGCGGCGAGTGATTCGGCTTCGCCGAAGTTGGCGAACATAACGGAGGGGGCGGAGGTGACAGTTGCGGGGAATAGGTCGAGCGCGGTGAGCACATCGTATATGCGGTCGGCGCCGAAAGATATGCCCACGCCGCTGAGTCCGGGCATACCGAACACTCCGGTGAGGTTGTCGTAGCGACCACCGCCGGATATGCTGCCTATCTGAGTGTCAAGCGCCTTGAACTCTATAATGGTGCCGGTGTAGTAGTTGAGTCCGCGTGCGAGCGAAACATCAAGGTCGAGGGTTGCCTTGAGTCCGAGTGACGCGGTGGCTGAGATGACATGCTCAAGTTCTGCCACGCCGAGCAGTCCGGTAGCGCTTGCGGCGAGGATGTCCTTCAGAGTGGCTAGGCGCTCGGTGACGCTTCCGCTGATAGAAAGCACGGGCACGAGTTTTTCGATGGCATCCTGCGAAAGTCCTCTCTCTTCAAGCTCTTTTTTGACGTTTTCCAGACCGATTTTGTCGATTTTGTCGATAGCGACTGTTATGTCGGTGAGACGCTCCGGCTCGCCGATGATTTCGGCTATGCCGGCAAGTACTTTGCGGTTGTTGAGCTTGATGGCTATGCGTATGCCAAGGCGGGTGAACACCTCGTCGATGAGTTGCAGCAGTTCGATTTCATTGATAAGCGAGTTGCTGCCGACAATATCGGCGTCGCACTGATAGAACTCTCTGTAACGCCCCTTCTGCGGACGGTCGGCGCGCCACACCGGCTGAATCTGATAGCGCTTGAAGGGG
>JAIDJW010000176.1 GCA_029052015.1 Paramuribaculum sp.
CTACCACCCCGTCTTTTCGGATAAAAGCCTCATGAAGCAGTCGGTTGAAATCCGGCAGATGCGCTCCGTCAAGCCGGCGAATTACAGTTCCGGCATCCATCCATGCGTTTGACTGCGATTCGGGCGGAATCACAAGGTCGTTGCCGGAAATAAACGCATAGTCCCAGTTCCATTCCGGCGCTCCGTCCCTGCGATATGTATCAGATATATTTTTAAGCTCTGCCGCAAGCGAATCAGTATCTCTCTGCGGCATTTTGCCACTGAACTCTGCAAACGCAGAAGAACCGCCGCACATACGCCGGTAAAACTTCATCACCGACCGCTCCGACAGTGCATTTAGCGTCATGTCGAATATTTCAGGCGCAATGCCATACCGACTGTTCACCGGATGCATAGTGCCGTTCACCGCCACTGATGCAGTTATCGGCAATTGCCGATGCGACGCCATGAAGCGCGATGCCATAAAGACCCCGTATGACCATGCGAGCACGCATATCTCATCAAAATCATTAAGCTCTTCCGTATCAAAAAGCTCGTCGGCATAATCCCATACTACAGCAAGCCTATAGCCCGGATATGTGAGATTGTCAAAAGGCCGGCAGTCCATAGCCCACCCCGCGAATATCAGGATTAGCCTTTTACTGTCCGAGCCATGCAAAAATCTTATTTTCATGACAATTTACTGATTGATGCGGCAAGCCTGTCAATATCGTCGTCTGTCATCGCTGCGCTGAGACTTATACGCAGGCGCTCGGTGTGAGGCGGCACTGTCGGAGTGCGTATCGGCAGTACTATCACGCCATCCTCAAGCAGTCTGCGTGAATAGTCAAGCACCTTTTGTGAATCACCGACCACAACCGGCACTATATGACTCGGTGCTGCGGAGGCATTGAAATGCGGCGAAATCTCACACAACCGGTCATGCAGTCTGCCTGCCAACGACTTCAGATGCTCTCTTCTCGCGCTCATTGACGGTATCCTCTCCACTATAAACTTTGTCCACGCACAGTTGAGAGGAGGAATTGCCGTTGAAAAAATAAAACTCCTCGCACGGTTTACGGCATATTGTCTCAAGCTCTCGTCCATTATAGCAAAAGCGCCCTGCGAGGCTGCCGCTTTGCCAAATGTGCCTACTGTCACGTCGACATCACCCGCATATTCAGAATCAGCCACCAGTCCGAGCCCTCTGGCACCGCACACTCCGAATGCGTGCGCCTCATCGACATAGAGCAGCGCATTGCCATATCCACGCTTGATTTCGGCAATCTCTGCCAATGGAGCAGTGTCACCGTCCATACTGTAAACCGACTCGACGATAATCAGGATTCTCTTGAAGCTGTCGGCCTTGGATTCAAGTATTCTTTTCAGATGCCCGGTGTCATTGTGGCGAAATCTCTGCATCTCTGCCGACGACAAGCGGGCGCCGTCGATGATACTTGCGTGTACAAGTTTGTCGGCAACTATCAGAGTGTCTTTGTCGCCGAGTGATGATACCAGGCCGGTGTTTGCATGATAGCCGCTGTTGAAGAGCAAAGCGGGTTTGCCGTAGAGAGTGGCAAGAAGATTTTCAAGGTCTGAAAACTGCTCCTGCTCCGAAGCGAGAAGTCGCGAAGCGCATGAGGTCAGCGAAATGTCTTGAACAGCGGTATTTGAAAAGAATTCCCCTCTAAGTTCCCTGTCTGTGCCGAGCCCCAGGTAATCGTTCGTCGAAAAGTCAAGCACACCGCTTCGCTTTCCTGCTCCGGGAATCCTGCGCAGATTAAAGCTCTTTTCAAGCTCTTCAAGTTCACGCTTTATTCTATACATGCCACTATATCTATCATTGAGGTGACAAGATGTTCTAGCTCCCCGTCACTTATTATATAAGGAGGCATTACATATACATTTCTGCCAAAAGGACGGACCCATATCCCCTTTTCAACACATTTCTTCTGAAAAGCGCCCACATCTACAGGCTCTTTCATCTCTATGACTCCTATTGAACCGAGCACTCTTACATCGCTGACATTATCAAGAGTCGAAGCCGGAGCAAGAAGCCTTTCAAGCGAGCTCTCGATATGCGCCAACCTCTTAGCCATATCCTCGCGCTCAAAAAGTTCGATACTTTTAATGGCAACCGCGCACGCAAGCGGATTTCCCATAAATGTAGGACCGTGCATCAGCACTCCCGCCTCGCCACGCGATATGGTATCAGCGACATCCTTGGTGGTGAGCACCGCGCTGAATGTCAGATAGCCGGCGGTGAGCCCCTTGCCGATACACATTATATCCGGCTCTACTCCGGCATGCTCCCAGGCAAACGGTTTGCCTGTGCGCCAGAAACCGGTGGCTATCTCGTCAAAGATAAGATACACTCCATAGCGGTCACACAGCTCTCGGGCTGCAACAAGGTACTGAGGATGATAAAAACGCATTCCGCCCGCTCCCTGAACAACCGGCTCGAGTATGAGCGCAGCTATTTCATGGTGATGATCGCGTAGCGTCTGCTCAAGCTCGGCAACGGCTTCCTGACGCCACTCCTCCCCGTATTTTATGCGCGGACTCTCTACAAAGTAGCGGATTGGGAGTGCTCCGCCGAAAGCACCGTGCATACCGGTCACAGGGTCGCACACACTCATCGCATTCCATGTATCGCCATGATAGCCGGAGCGGATGGTCACAAAATTGGTCTTTTCATGAGACCCAGACTTCGACACGGCTGCCTGCACGGCCATCTTCATGGCTACCTCAACAGCCACCGACCCGCTATCGGCATAAAATATATTGTGCATTGACGGCGGACCCATCTCCAGCAGTTTCTTTCCGAGAGCTATTGCAGGTTCATGAGTAAATCCGCCGAACATCACATGACTCATCTTCCCTATCTGACGAGCCATGGCTTCATTTATCTCCTTATTATTATATCCATGTATACAGGCCCACCACGACGACATACCGTCAATTAGCTCGGTGCCGTCGGCAAGATAAATCCTGGCGCCACTTGCATGGTCGACTTTATATGTAGGAAGCGGATCTATCGTGGAGGTGTAAGGGTGCCAGAGATGCTCTCTGTCCCAATCGTCATACACAGACTTTTCTGCCTTGGTGAAATCATTATTCATAGCGGTTGCAAAGTTACAACTTTATCGCCAAAAAGAGCAGCTGCATATAAAGAAGAACGCGCCGGAGGCTTTTCTCATGATTTTTTTATAATTTTGCACAATAAACAAACAAAACAGCACAGTATGATTGACCAGATCAATGCCCTTACCGCTGAAATAAATTCTCTTACAGCATCTGATGCGCAGACCGCGGAAGCACTGCGAATTAAATATCTTGGGAAAAAAGGTGTGATTACCGCACTCTTCAATGAATTCAAGGAACTTGACTCAGACAGCAAGCGCACCCTCGGCAAGCCTCTTAACGAGCTGAAAAACCTCGCTGCCGAGAAGATTGCCGAGCTTAAAGATGCGGCAGCACAAGCACCCGACACTGAAGTTGCGGCACTTGACCTGAGCCGCACCGCCGCGCCTATGCCTCTGGGCACACGTCACCCCATATCTATTGTGCGCAATGAAATCACTGCCATATTCTCACGCCTTGGCTTTACTATCGCCGAAGGACCGGAAATTGAGGATGACTGGCATGTGTTCTCTTCACTTAACTTCGCCGAGGACCATCCTGCCCGCGATATGCAGGACACCTTCTTTATAAGCCGCGGACCCGATGTGCTGCTGCGCACGCACACCTCCTCGGTGCAGACCCGGGTAATGGAGCACACCCAGCCCCCTATCCGCATCATCTGCCCCGGAAGGGTTTACCGTAACGAAGCCATATCGGCGCGCGCTCACTGCTTCTTCCACCAGGTAGAGGCTCTGTATGTCGACACCGATGTGTCTTTTGCCGACCTGCGTCAGACCCTCATGTACTTCGCTACCGAGATGTTCGGACCCGACACACGCATACGTCTGCGCCCGAGCTACTTCCCCTTCACCGAACCCTCAGCCGAAATGGACATATCCTGCAATCTTTGCGGCGGCAAGGGATGCTCATTCTGCAAGCACACCGGCTGGGTCGAGATTCTCGGATGCGGCATGGTCGATCCTAACGTACTCGAAGCCTGCGGCATTGACAGCCACAAGTACAGCGGATTCGCTCTCGGCATGGGTGTTGAGCGCATCACCAACCTGAAATATCAGGTGAAGGACCTGCGTATGTTCTCCGAAAACGACAAACGATTCCTCGAAGAATTCACATCCGCCCGCTGACATGACTGTAAAGGAACGCTACGCCAGGATTATCGAATGGTTTAGCGAAACCATGCCAGAACCACGCACGGAGCTTCACTATGACTCCCCTTTCGGGCTGCTTGTCGCCGTCATACTCTCGGCACAATGCACCGACAAGAGAGTCAACATGATTACTCCGCCTCTTATGGAAGCGTTCCCAACCCCTGAGCTGCTTGCCCTCGCTTCAGCAGAGGAAGTGTTCGGCTATATCAAATCCGTGTCTTACCCAAACAACAAGACACGCTCACTCATAGGCATGGCAAAGATGCTTGTCGATGAGTTCAACTCAGAAGTGCCGTCAGATATCGACTCTCTGCTGCGTCTGCCAGGAGTGGGACGCAAGACCGCCAATGTGATTCTGTCAGTGGTTTTCAACCGAGCCGCAATGGCAGTTGATACCCATGTTTTCCGCGTCAGCGAGCGCATAGGTCTGACCACACACAGCAAAAATCCTCTTGAAACTGAGCGCGCACTCGTAAAATATATTCCCGAGGAGCTGATTCCGCGCGCCCATCACTGGCTGATTCTGCACGGCAGATATGTGTGCAAGGCTCGTAAACCCGAATGTCTCGACTGCGGCATCCGCCCGTATTGCCGTTACTGGTCCTCCAATCTTAAAAAAAGCGAAACAAAGAGTTGAAAAGACGTGTTGTAAATAGAAAAACAACACAATGTCAGCCGATACCACCCAGAAAACCAGCTCAGGCACTACTATCGTGGAACGCCTGACGCAATGGCGTGCGAAGCATTTCCGCGACATAGTATTTGCCTATATCCTCGCCATTACAATCGGAATCTGTGCCGGTTTTTGCGCCTTTTTGCTGAAATGGATGATTGGAAAGGTTACCGGATGGCTGACCCACGGCACCGACACCGCTTCCGACCGCTGGATATATTTTGTAATCCCCATGGCGGGGATAGTGCTGACCGGAATTTTTGTAAGATATGTGGTGAAGACTGATATTACGCACGGAGTCAGCAAACTGATAGTCAACCTCAAACGACAGATTTATAAAATCAAGGCGAGGATACTTGTTTCGCCTATGCTCGCCAGCACTCTCACCCTCGGCTTCGGAGGCTCAGCCGGATCGGAAGGTCCTATAGCCTACACCGGAGCGGCGATAGGCAGCAACCTCGCACGCATATTCGGGCTATCTCCGCAACTCATGATGATAATGATTGGCTGCGGAGCGGGAGCCGGCATTGCGGGGATATTCAAATCACCGGTAGGAGGTTTTCTTTTCACTCTTGAGGTGCTTAGGCTAGACCTGACAACCGTGTCTGTCATGCCGCTGCTTATAGCCTCGATTACTG
>JAIDJW010000177.1 GCA_029052015.1 Paramuribaculum sp.
GCGAAAATAGCTCAGTTGGTAGAGCACGACCTTGCCAAGGTCGGGGTCGCGGGTTCGAGTCCCGTTTTTCGCTCCAATCATCCTCAATATAAGGGCGAGCGGGCTGAGATGACAAAGCAATGTCCGGGTGGTGGAATTGGTAGACACGCTACTTTGAGGGGGTAGTGGCCGTTGGGCTGTGTGAGTTCGAATCTCATCTCGGACACTTAAGAAATCCGCAAACGATTGAATATTTCAATCCTTGCGGATTTTTTGTGTTAATGCCGATTTTTTTTTCGGGTTAGGAGGTACGTATGTCCCAAAGATTTGCGATATGGATATAGTCAGATGCAATGAGCATGATTATGAGGCGCTTGCCGGAATATGGGAGCGCTCGGTTATAGCTACGCATAGTTTTCTGAAAGATAAGGACTTCAGGGAGATTAAGGCGGCTCTGATTCCTGACTATTTCCCGCACGTGGCTCTCTACGCCATTGCTGACGATGGAGTTTATACAGGATTTATCGGCTTGACCCCCGGCACAATAGAAATGCTCTTTATAGACAGCGACCGCCGTGGACGTGGCTATGGGTCTGCTCTCGTGGAATTTGCAAAGCAGAATGGTGCGACAAAGGTTGATGTAAACGAGCAGAATCTATCGGCTTTGAATTTCTATAAAGTGCGTGGGTTTCGTGTAATAACTCGTGATGAAACAGACGAAGCCGGTCGCCCATATCCGATTATCCATCTATCCTTATAAAGCTGCTAACGTGCCTCTTTGCTACGCTATAGATATACTTGAGGAGAAAGTGAGCCGAGACTAAAAACAATCAAGCGCCACCAGGTAGACCGTCGTGTGGTTAAAAACGTCGGCCTCTATCTGACGCAATCTTGATTGTTTGTGGCAAAAATACAACTTTTATCACATCTTCCGGCGATTTCTTATGCGGCGGTGGTGGATTATAGTCTTTTTGATGCCGGCAACGGGAGTTGACTCCGCGTCGCGAAGCTGCTTGTTGCCACTACATGATCTCTCTAAGTGAACGCTGTTCTCAGATTTAGTCTCCTCCGGAGCTTTTTCCGGTTTCGGGGTCAGTTGCAGGTGCTCTTCAGGAGTCCGGCACGGTTCTTCGTGAGCAGAGTAGACAGTCTGTTCGTCAGGGGTTTTGTCGGGAATATATGTGAGCTTGCCTTCCGAGGCGCTGTCAACAACCATCATAAACATCACCAGCAGGTTTTTGGGCAGTTTTTCAGGTCGAATTCCGCAGATAACGAAGGCGAAAGCGGCTTCGAGCACTTTGATACGGGCGGATTTTGAGAGGAGATCGAGAGCGGCATAGATGCCGGGAGTGAGTGTGAAATTCATAATGCTAATCTTGTCAGTTAATTACTGCAGACAAAGTTAGCTACAGTCTAAGCCCGATATCTGCGAAAATGCACTTTTGGCGCGGAAGCGCAAATAACAAATGTAGAGGATTATTCTTCTTCGGAGTCTGTGTCGAATACATCAAGGTCAGGGGTGAGAAAGCAGATTTGGTCGGAGTTCTCACGGTATTCGGCTTTGAGCGCAGAGCAATATTGATTCCAGAGTCCGATGAGAGTGTTGCCGTCGTTGGGAGTGAGCTCAATGCCTGAATGTCCTTTGTCCCAGTCTATGTCAGGGAGTCCTTTTTCAAGAGTTTTAGGGGACAGGGGACCGATTTCAGATTTTGGATCAATTACCGCGTCAGGTGAAAACCTTACATAGTACTGCACCCTGTCACCACCGGCCCAGCAAGTGCCTTTTTCGGGTATCTTATTGACAGATCCGCTCATAACGATGCCGTTGTAGTCGGTGCCGACAACGGCAAGAAACGCTATGTCGCCGACACGCACTCTTTCATGATCACGAATCGCCCATCTCATGCCGATACTGCCACTGTCCTTTCGGATTGATTTCATCAGCTCGCGGAGGCGTTCGAGCTTGAAATCACTGATTTTAGGATTCCAGCGCAGCAGAAATGCTCTTTTGCTTTCATGCACTTCTATGCCTTTGAGTAGCCGATAAAAATCTATGAGCCTGGCTTCTTCCATTTTGGGGATGATGAAATACAAGTCGTCACCTATGGGTGTTCCTCCGAGTTTTGCCAGCGCTTCTATTACCTGCGAACTAATTGAATACTTCACCATACCGTCGCAATGGACAGCGATGAAATCGCAAGGCTGGATAAGAGTATCAGCAGAATTATAGAAATTGCGGGCATATAATTCATCATGAAATTCAGGATTATATACAACCTCATTGTCAGGCACAAACACATTTTTCCTATCGGTCCATGTCACAAGGCGAAACCGCTCCCATATTTTCGCCATCTTTTGGGTATAGGTCGGGACATCGAAGTCAATGTCCCGCCGCGAAACAGCTACATCGCCATAGAGACAAAAACCTTCCGTATACCATTTATTGCCGGTGATGGAAAAGATCATTGCCTTGCATCTTTGCTCAAAATCATTCTCTACATCAATCGCATAGTATTGTTTGTCAATTTCGTATCTTCGTATCTTTTCTTCCTCTTTAATGGATTCACTGTATGTATCAAAGATGGTGAACCTGCAGTCGGGGCAGATAGACGAAAGCGCTCTCAGCAACAAGTTTAGCAATTCCGTATCCTCTTTTGACGCCGTAAGAGGGATTAAGATTGTGTAAGTAATGGCAGTCTTTGTCTTATTGCTTTGCGGAGAAACTGTCCGTAGCCTGTAAGTTGTCCAGTCGCAAAAAACATTGGTGTCCACCCTAAGCTCAATGCCGGATGTTGAAGTCCCTTTCCGGTAAAACAGAGCATACTTCGATTTCAGAGTCTCCGCCTCCCAGTCATCTTCTTCCTCTTCGTTATTGTCATAGTTTTCATCCTCATCATCGAAATCATCCTCAAATTCATCCTGTGCCTCCTCGAGCCGTTTGCGTATATCTTTGACTGATAAATCTTTGGCGACGAAAGTTTTCATCTCAAGATTTTCCGGAGCGCTGTCCCAAGCCCACATTTCGGCGAAGAGTCTGTCGAAATCGAGTTCTGCGATGTCGGTAATTTCAATACATGTAATCATATTCGAGTTGAATTTAGGGTTGACAATGATTCGTGCGGCATATCTGCGAAGTTAGTAAAATCTCATGCAAATAGCAATATGAGTATCAGACAAGTTGTTATTGCAGGCTAAATGGTTGTCGGGGGTTAGACTGGCTGGGTGTGCGGGGCTTGTGACGGTATGGGAAACGGGTGGGGGTGCATGTGAAAGTTATGTAGATTCCGATGGGAAACTGTTTA
>JAIDJW010000178.1 GCA_029052015.1 Paramuribaculum sp.
CGTCAGAACAATCGGTAATTACGCTTTTTATTATCTCCCCCCTGTAGTGCCAGCCGCAAACCTGAATATCAACGAATTATGGCCGACGCTGGAAGAAATCGGCCTGTATGCCTTTGCGCGCCCTCTTGACCTCGACACTCTTCGCATTCCTGCTTCAGTAAAAACTATAGAGGAGAATGCGTTTACGTGTGCGGGTGATGATTCTGGCATTGAGCACAAAACAAAAGCGGTAGTTTTGGAAGGGACTCCTGACTATATCGGAGCATATGCGTTTTGCCTGCCGGAACTTACAGAGGTAACTCCCTCTCTGAATGCCATACGGCTTGGAGTTGGCGTTGTCGGTTCTGATTACGTCAAGTCACTTGTTATCGGCGAAAGCGTTACTGAACTGGGTGATTGGCAGTTCGCAGCACTTCCGGCTCTTGAAGAACTTACACTCCCCGCTAACATTACTGGCTGGGGCAAGAATATGTTTCGCACCGGAGCGACTATACCCCGCGTGAATATCGCATCGGTAGAGCAATGGATAGATATCAATCCTTCCGCCGGCTCCAACCCGTTTGCTGTAGCCGGGAGCATATATATCGACGGCAAAAAGCTGCAGGCGCTTGACCTATCGGAAGAGGTTACCGCCATTCCCGACGGAATGTTCGCGAATCTTCAGGCAGTTGACAGTGTCCGCCTACATGACAATATCGAGACTATCGGCACCGGAGCCTTTGCCGGAGGCAAATTCAAGAGCCTTCAGCTTGGCAACGGAGTGCTGAGAATCGGCGACAAAGCCTTTGAAAACTGTGCGAAGCTCATTCACCTACATATACCTACCTCCGTCCTGACTATCGGCAAGAGCGCTTTCAAGGGATGTGACCGGCTGCGCACTCTCAACAACGGCTCCAGCCTCGCTGTGATTCCGGAGAGCGCTTTTGAGAACTGCACATCGCTCTACTCCGTGACACTCGGCAAAGATGTTGACGAGATTAAGGACTATGCGTTTGCAGGGTGCACTTCGCTGACAACTGTCACTATTCCTGACGGCACTCTCAAACTTGGCGACTTCGCGTTTGCCGACAATTCCCGCCTAATGCGGATTGTGCTCGGCGAAAGCATCAACAGCATCGCCACCAACACATTTAAAAACGATACTATAGAGGAACTCATTATCAAGAATCCCGAAGCGATAGCATTCCCGACACCTTTCGCCGAAGGGATGACAGTATATGTGCCCGAAGACCTTGTTGACACCTACGCAGCCGACCCGGCATTCGCCGGCTGCGAGGTCAAAGCGCTCACACCGCTGGCGCTGAAACTCACAGCCCCCGGCATTGCCACTGAAATCGGCGATAATCCGATAAGCGTGGCGTCAAAAACAGAGTTAAGACTGCTTGCCAACATGATCGGTCAGGAATTTATGGGCGCATACGCAAACACTCAGCCGGTTATGACCTGGAGCAGTTCGGACGAGAATGTCGCTACCGTCAACAAAAACGGTATCGTCACCGCCCAAAACCCCGGCACTGCCACAATCACTGTCAAAACCGCCTTTAATTATAAGGAGTATGAGCAGTCTTGTCAACTGGCAGTAGATTATGATGCGCCGACCGCGGTAATAGTCAAGGCTCAGAATCCCATTATGGCTCTTGGCACAACAATGACCCTCAACGCCGAAGTCAAACCGGCGGGAGCGCTCCAGCAGGTAAATTGGAGCAGTTCAAATCCTGCAATCGCAACTATCTCAGCAGAAGGCACCATCACACCGGTAAGCGTGGGCAAAGTCACATTCACAGCCACCGCCGCAGCAAACGAGGACATTAAAGGCAGCGTAGAAATCGAAGTCTTCTACGCAATGCCTTCCGGCGTAACCATAACAATTGACAAAGATGAACTCCGCGTCGGCGACACCGCGCAGCTCACAGCAAAAGTAGATGTCGAATTCGCCTCACAAGCGGTACGCTGGTTTACCGGCGATGACAAAATTGCCACCGTGAGCGAAAACGGTCTTCTGACATGCGTAGGAGTTGGCAAAGTAGTTATCAGCGCAATGACTACGAACGACAAGAAGATTGTTGGCACACTGGAACTCAATGTCGGTTATTCAAAACCGACCTCACTGGAAGTCGAATCATCTGTGGTGAATATGAAAGTCGGCGACACACACCAAACGATATTCGCCGTAGAGCCCGCGGGCGCGGAGCAGCGGGCTGCCTGGACGGTAGATGACGAGGCTATAGCTACTATTGGCGAAGATGGCAAAATAACAGCAAAAAGCGTAGGCGAAACTACGATTACTGGAGTTGCCGGAGAGCACAGCGCCACTTTCCGCGTTATTGTCGACTATGCCGACCCGGTTTATGTGTACCTCAACTACTCCGGCATACAGACCGGCATAGGTCAGGACACTCAGCTGAGTGCGGTAGTGAAACCTGCCGGCGCACGTCAGGAGATTGTTTGGGAAAGCTCAGACCCGACAATTGCCACAGTAGATGACAGCGGTGTAGTTACCGGAATAAGCAAGGGAGCAACATCCATTCTTGCCAAAGCCGCAGCGGATACGAATGTTTACGGCGGATGCAATGTTATAGTTGTTGACGTCAGCGCCATTGACGGCATAGAGACAGACGCCGTTGAAATCTCCAGCACAGGAGGCAGCCTGATTCTCACCGGATTGAATGCAGGCACCGAAGTCGCCATATTTGACATAAACGGCAGAACGGTCTTCAGAGCCAAAGCTGATGCCGGCGGCAGCATCTCCACTCCGGAGCTGAAGAGCGGCATATATATTGTGAGATATAATGCCGGCAAAGTTCGCAAAATTGTAATATAACCCTATTTTTTGTCGTAAATTTGCCTCGGAATGGAAGTTGCTTACGAAGACAATCATATAATCGTTGTCAATAAGGCGCCCGGCGAAATTGTGCAGGGCGACAAGACCGGCGACACCCCGCTTGTCGACACTCTAAAGGCATATATCAAAGAGAAGTATGCCAAGCCCGGCAATGTGTTTTGCGGCGTGGTGCACCGTCTCGACCGCCCGGTGAGCGGACTGGTGGTTTTTGCAAAGACATCGAAAGCTCTCGCGCGAATGAACGAGATGTTTCGTAAAGGCGAGGTCAAAAAAACATACTGGGCTATCACCCGGGGATGTCCGGAAGAGGAATCGGCACGCCTGGAAGGATACATCACAAGCGTAGAGCGCAACAACAAGTCATATTTCAGCAAAACCGCTAAAGACGGGGCTAAATTCGCCGCACTTTCATATAGGCTGATTGCGCGCGGCACCAACTACAATCTGCTTGAGGTTAATCTCGAAACCGGGCGCAAGCATCAGATTCGCGTACAGCTGTCATCTATCGGCTGTCCGATAAAGGGTGACCTGAAGTACGGCGACAGGCGCAGCAATCCCGACGGCGGCATTTCACTGATGGCACGCCGCATAGAGTTCGTGCATCCCGTGAGCGGAAACCTCATCGATCTTACCGCCCCGGTGCCTGATGAAAAAATCTGGCACGAACTTGAGAATATTGCAACGGCTAACGCTCTATAATACCGCACACACTGCGTGGCGACACATAATAATTCAGCCAATTGTTAAACAGCAACCGTGAATGGGAGCGCCAGCGCACCACCGGCTCCAGCTCCGGATTATTGTCGCGGTAATAATTGACCGGAATCGAAGGATTCATCCCCTTGCCTAAATCGCGGCGGTACTCGGTGTCAAGAGTCAGCGGAGAATACTCCGAGTGACCGGTAATGTAAAAATCCCTGCCGTTGGCATCACCTATTATATATACACCGGCGTCATCGCTCTCGGCAATGATGCTTAAAGAAGGATGACTTTCTATCTCTCCGCGGTCAAAACCGATAAACCGGCTGTGGGGCACATAAAACTCATCATCAAATCCGGAGGTAAGGCTACACGGCGATGTCACCCTATGTGGATATATTCCCGAAATTTTTGTGTCATACATCTGCTTGCCTATACCATACCTGTGATACAGTGCGGCAAACGCCGCCCAGCAGATGTAGAGAGTGCTCCTGGCAAAAGTAAGCGATGCGTCCATTATGTGGCATAGCTCTTTCCAGTAGTCCACATCCTCAAAATCTACCCTTTCGAGCGGCGCGCCGGTAATTATGAACCCGTCAAACTGATTTGCGCCATAATGAGAGAATTTCTCATAATAACGGCTCAAATGTTCTGCCGGAGTAGTTTTAGACGTATGAGTGGCTGGCTCAAACAGTGTCATCTCCACCGGCATTGGCGATGAGGCAAAGAGTCGCGCCAAATCCGTTTCAGTCGTGATTTTTATAGGCATCAGATTGAGTATGCCAATCTTCAAGGCTTTATCTTCATATTCGGAAAGCACTTCCACACCCTCCTGCCGCAAACTGTCAACTGCAGGCAACCCCGCCGGAACTCTCAGAGCCATCAGTCAAAAAATTCAGAAACTATCGAATCAACCTTTTCCTCTATCACATCGTCTATCACCTTGCGGCGGGTGCGCTCGAGAGCCGCACGGGTGGCCTCGCCGGGAGTCGCGGCAACAAGACGCACGCTCGCTTCCTCTACTGCAGCCTTGACCGCTGTCGCAGTCACATCTTTTATCTTTTCTTTGGTGAGCTTGCCTACATCAGCGATAAGTACATCCTCAAACGATTCAGGCTTGTCTATCTGCGGCACTGACGAGGGAGTGTCTTTCTTTTTCTTGCCTTTGCCCGAAATCATCGCATAGTAACTCTCTACCCTGCCGCAGGAATTAAAGGTGCGTTTGTAATAGCTCTCGTCAAGCGAACTGATGATGACACCCTTGCTTGTAGAGGCATGAATTATGTTTCCGCCCCCGACATACATGCCCACATGATTTATCCGCTTACCGCCTCCGGTATTGAAAAACACAAGATCGCCCTCTATGAGCTCGTTTTTCGAAATCCTGCGGCAAAACTCGCCTTGCTGCGAAGAGACTCTCGGCAACTTTATCGACAAGGAATTATTGAAAAGATTGCACACCAGGCCGCTGCAATCCACCCCGGCGCGGGTATTGCCTCCATAGCGGTATGCTGTGCCAAGCCATTTGTCGGCTTCGCGCAGCAGCGCCTTTGTCTGCTCCGGCAGCTCTGAGTCAACCTTTATGCGAGATTGTGTTTTCTTTGCGCCCGGAGTCACTGCAGAGGTTTTTACCACTCTGCTGACACCGGACCTCGAAGACCCGCATGACGAAAGAAGCAGACTGCCAACAACAACAAATATAAATATGACACTGTGGAATGCACGCATAGTTACAGAGAGTATGATTTTGTGACAAAATTACTGATAATTTCGTTTTTTCTGCACCAATATGGCAGAGAAATCAACTATACACATCACATTTTCACATTTATAGCGTAAATTTCTTTTAAATAACCGCGCAACATTATTAAATCGGCTTAATTTAGACCTTTTTAAAATTAAGCCACTGATTATTGCACTAAATTTGCCGGAAATCACGTTACAGACATTTATAAACGACCAATCATAAGTATATGAACAACACTGTAAAAACCACCCTCATCGGATTCGCAGTAGCGACCGTGAGCTCTGCAGCGACGATTACCGTGCTCATGCCGGATTCATCAGGCAATAGCTTTGCAGATACGCAACTGACCGACGACGCTGCGACAGTCAATCAGCCGGGCAATGCTTTTCGCGTGGCAAATCACCCCGGTGTTGAAAACGATTTCACAACGGCTGCCGAGAGCACTATCAACGGAGTTGTCAGCATAAAAAGCTATGCCACTCCGCGCGGGCGTCAGAGCCAGGGATATTCCGACCCTTTCTTCGACTTTTTCTTCGGAAGCCCCTACCGTCAGCAGCCTCAGCAGCAGGAGCAGCCCAAGCAGCAGCCTATGGGACTCGGCAGCGGAGTCATAATCTCGGCTGACGGACATATTGTGACAAACAATCATGTTATCGACGGTGCGGAACGTCTGGAAATCACTCTAAACGACAACCGCACTTTCAATGCAACCGTGCTCGGCACCGACCCTACCACCGACCTCGCGCTGATAAAGATTGACGCTACCGACCTGCCGGTAATACCGTTCGGCGACAGCGACGCACTCAAAATCGGCGAATGGGTACTTGCTGTCGGCAATCCGTTCGGATTCACATCCACTGTCACCGCAGGTATTGTCAGCGCCAAAGCCCGCTCAATATCCCAGGCAACAAACAGCCGGCGCATGGGCATTGAATCATACATCCAGACCGATGCCGCTGTCAATCCGGGCAACTCGGGCGGAGCGCTCGTGAACCTGCGCGGCGAACTCGTCGGCATCAACACTGCCATCTACTCACAGACAGGCAACTATGCCGGCTACTCCTTTGCCATACCGACGTCTATCGTCACAAAAATCATGACAGACATAAAGACTTACGGCACAGTGCAGCGCGCGGTGCTCGGCATCGCTTTCACCGAGCTCACTCCCGAGATTCGTGAAAAGAAAGACATTACCGCTGTCAACGACGGTATATATGTTGAAGAGACCACTGACCGCGGAGCCGCAATGGCGGCAGGGATAAAGCCCGGTGATGTAATAGTCGCCATCAACGGCAACCCCACTCACAACAGCGCACAGCTTACCGAGCAGCTCAACCGCTACCGTCCCGGCGATAAAATCAAGGTCAGCTTCATACGCGACAACAAGAAGCAGACAGTCGAAGTGACTCTCTTCAACAATCAGGGCAGCACACGCATTGTGCAGGCGGCAAGTGTCACCAGCCTCGGATGCGCTTTTAAGAAACTGAGCGACGAAACCAAGAAACAGCTCAAGATTTCAGGCGGTGTTCAGGTGACCGGCCTTAAGGACGGACGCTTCAAGGATGCCGGCGTGAAAGACGGATTCATTGTGCTCGACATAAACAATGCGGCTGTAAACAGCGCCGACGATGTTGAAAAGATTTACAACGCCATCATGAAGAGCAATGACAATTACGACAAGGTGATGTTTATCACCGGCATCTACCCGACAGGCAAAAAGATGTACTACGCGGTAGACCTCGCCGAATAAACCCACCCCTCCCCTAATACCTGTATCTTATACACCTCTGACGCTGCCGCCGAT
>JAIDJW010000179.1 GCA_029052015.1 Paramuribaculum sp.
CCGACTCACCCAGAGCCGCAAGGCTATAGTTGACGAAACTGCAGGCACAACCCGCGACCGTCAGTATGGCAAGGTTGACTGGAACGGCAAAGAATTCTCGATAGTGGATACAGGCGGTTGGGTTGTCAACTCCGACGATATTTTTGAGGGTGAAATCAACAAGCAGGTGCATGTCGCAATCGAGCAGGCTGATGAAATCCTTTTCGTTGTCGATGCCATGAACGGCGTTACCGACCTTGACGACAGGGTCGCGGAGATTCTGCGTCGCTCACGCAAGCCGGTTATACTTGTCGCAAATAAGGTCGATTCGGGCGACTGGCTTTACAATGTGGCCGAATTCTATTCACTCGGTCTCGGCGAGCCGTATCCTGTGAGCGCAGTGAGCGGCTTCGGCACCGGCGACCTCCTCGACGAGGTTGTGAAAAAGCTACCTGAAAAGGATGAGGATGAGGAAGCACTCGACGACATACCCAAATTTGCCATTGTCGGTCGACCCAATGCCGGCAAATCATCCATAGTAAACGCATTTATAGGTGAGGACCGTCACATCGTCACCGACATTGCAGGCACTACACGCGACAGCATCTATACCCGCTACAATAAGTTCGGATTCGATTTCTACCTTGTGGACACAGCCGGCATCCGCAAAAAGGCGAAAGTCACCGAGGATATCGAGTACTATTCAGTTATCCGCTCCATCCGCGCTATAGAGGCCAGCGATGTGTGCATACTCATGATTGACGCAACACGAGGCATCGAAGGGCAGGATGTCAATATCTTCTCGCTGATTCAGCGAAATAAGAAGGGGCTGGTGGTGTGTGTCAACAAATGGGACCTTGTCGAGGAAAAATCACCGGCGGCTATCCGTCATTTCGAGGCGGCTATCCGTGAGCGTTTCGCCCCGTTCACCGACTTCCCCATCATATTCACATCTGCTCTCACCAAGCAGCGCATATTCAAGGTGCTTGAAACTGCGGTGGAAGTGTATCAGAACCGCAAGCGCACAGTGCCCACCTCGCAGCTCAACACCGTTATGCTTGAGGCCATTGGCGCATATCCGCCGCCAGCCAACAAGGGCAAGTATGTCAAGATAAAATATGTGACGATGCTCAAAGGCGCGCAGATACCCACCTTTATATTCTTCTGCAACCTGCCGCAGTGGGTCAAGGAGCCCTATCGCCGCTATCTTGAAAACAAGATTCGCGAGAACTGGGACTTCACCGGCACCCCCATCAACGTCTACATGCGCGAAAAATAATCTCCCGACTATCCATATTCGTCCGGTCAGTCCTATCGGTCTGATTGGACGATATGTTATGTTACAGGGCGGGAAGGGAGTGTATGGCGTCGAGTATGGAAACGGCTTCCTCAACTGTGTCG
Source organism: Paramuribaculum sp. (assembly GCA_029052015.1). Taxonomy (GTDB): domain Bacteria; phylum Bacteroidota; class Bacteroidia; order Bacteroidales; family Muribaculaceae; genus Paramuribaculum. The sequence goes on from JAIDJW010000179.1 coordinate 1,381, forward strand.
ACATCGGTTATGGCGAAGCTGCGTCGGCCGTTTTTCTCGCGGATGCGGCAGCGGCGCGGATTGTTCTGCAGGTAGTGCAGGATTCTGCCGAACATCGGCGACTGATAGTAGGCTTTGTTGCTGTCGTCCACAAAGTAGATGAACATGGTGCCTTGCTTTAGCACAACCTTTTCTATGCCTAGCTTGCGTGCGAGCCGGCGCAGGCGCGGGATGCGCAGCAGTTCGGCGGTTTCGTGCGGAATTTTGCCGAACCGGTCGAGCAGCCGTGATCTGAATGCCTGGAGGTCAAGCTCGCGCTCTATGCTGTCGAGCTCCTGGTACAGGGCTATGCGCTCGCTCTCCTGGGGCACATAATCGGCGGGGAGCAATAGCTCCATGTCGCTCTCTATCACACAGTCGGCAACAAAATCCTGCTCCTCCTCGGGGTTCTGCACCGGCTCGCCGGCAAATTCCTCCGTGCGGAGCTCGGTGACGGCCTCATGGAGAATCTTCTGGTATGTCTCGTAGCCGAGGTCGGCGATAAATCCGCTTTGCTCGGCACCGAGAAGGTTGCCGGCGCCGCGTATGTCGAGGTCCTGCATGGCGATGTGTATTCCGCTGCCGAGGTCGCTGAAGCCTTCGATGGCCTGTAGGCGGCGTCTGGCTGTTGGTGAGAGGGGGATGTGTGGCGGCACAAGGAGATAGCAGAATGCCTTGCGGCAGCTGCGGCCAACGCGCCCGCGCAGCTGGTGCAGCTCGCTGAGGCCGAAATTCTGCGCGTTGTTGATAATTATGGTGTTGACATTCGGCATATCTATGCCGCTCTCGATTATTGTTGTTGCGAGAAGTATGTCGTAATCATGGTTTGCGAAGTCGATAATCGCCTTTTCAAGTTTCTCCGGTGACATCTGTCCGTGGCCGACAATGGTGCGGGCATCGGGCACAAGGCGTTTCACCATCGCCTCCAGCTCATGCAGCCCTTCGATGCGCGGATTGACAATGAAAACCTGGCCGTTGCGCGACATCTCGAAGTTTATCGCTTCGGCTATGATGTCGTCGTTGAGCGCGTTGACGCTGGTGACAATCGGGTAGCGGTTTGCCGGAGGGGTGGTAATCGCAGAGAGGTCGCGGGCGCCCATGAGCGAGAACTGGAGCGTGCGCGGGATAGGGGTGGCGCTCATTGTCAGGGTGTCGACATTGGTCTTCATCTGCTTGAGCTTCTCTTTTACCGCAACTCCGAATTTCTGCTCCTCGTCAACAACAAGCAGTCCGAGGTCCTTGAATTTTACGGACGAGCCGATGAGCTTGTGGGTGCCTATGAGGATGTCTATCTTGCCCTCGGCGAGGTCGGCAAGAATCTGCTTGACTTGCTTGGGAGTGCGGGCGCGTGAAATGTAGTCGACCCGCACCGGAAAGTCTTTCAGACGGTTTTTGAATGTGTTGTAGTGCTGATATGCGAGCACGGTAGTTGGCACGAGCACCGCGGTCTGTTTGCTGTCGGCGGCGGCCTTGAAGGCGGCGCGGATGGCGACCTCTGTCTTGCCGAAGCCCACATCGCCGCAAATAAGGCGGTCCATAGGCTTGTCGCTCTCCATGTCGTCCTTGACAGCCTGAGTAGCCGTGAGCTGGTCCGGGGTGTCCTCGTATATGAACGATGCCTCAAGCTCCTGCTGCATATATGAGTCGGGGCTGAATCCGAATCCTTTTTCCTGCTTGCGGGCTGCGTAGAGCTTGATGAGGTCGCGGGCAATATCCTTGAGCTTAGACTTGGTGCGCTCCTTGACTTTGTTCCACGCTCCGCTTCCGAGCTTGTTGATGCGTGGTTCAATTCCTTCCTTGCCGCGGTATTTGGCGAGTTTGTGTAGCGCGTGTATCGACACGAAGATGGTGTCGTTGTTGGCGTATGTCAGCTTAATCATCTCCTGAGTGCGGCCGTTGACATCGGTGCGCAGCAGTCCGGCAAATTTTCCCACGCCGTGGTCTACGTGCACAATATAGTCGCCGGGCTCAATGGCGCTAAGCTCCTTGAGCGACAAGGCGAGTCTGCCTGAGCGGGCGCGGTCGCTCTTGAGGGTGTATTTGTGGAAGCGGTCGAAAATCTGATGGTCGGTGAGCACGCAGATTTTTTGCAGATGGTCAACGAAGCCCTCGTGGAGAGTGCCGTTGACCGGGGTGAAGGTGATGTCGTCGCCACGGTCGGCGAATATGGCTTTGAGGCGGTCGAACTGCTTGGGGCTGTCGCTGAGAATGAAAAGAGTGTAATTGTCAGCCAACAGGCGCTTGAACGACTCGCTTATCAGGTCGAAATTCTTGTGATAAATGGCCTGGGGCGAGCATTTGAAATCTATTGCGGTGCCCGGGGTTTGCTCCGGTTTTGCCGCGGCAGTGAACACAAAACGGCGGAAAGTGGTGAATTTATGCGCGAATTCGGCGGCATCCACCACATTGCTCATCGCGTGTTTGTCTCCCTCGTCGGCAACAAGCGCGCTGTCGCTGAATGTCTCTGATGCCACCGCCTCTATCCGGCTAATGGTATATTCGGCGTCGCGCACGGCGATGATGGTTTTAGGGTCTACAAATTCGAGCAATGATTCTCCTGCGGCAGCTTTCGCAACATTCGATGTCACTGCGATATCGTCGAGTTTCTGCTCTGAAAGTTGAGTTTCGGTATTGAAAGCGCGTATGGAGTCTATTTCGTCGCCGAAAAAGTCGATACGGTAGGGGAGTTCGTTGCTGTAGCCGAATATGTCGAGTATAGAGCCGCGGTTGGCAAACTGCCCGGGCTCGTAGACGTAGTCAACCTCGTCAAAGCCGTTGTCGCGCAGCCAGCGCACAGTCGCCGCAAGATCGGTCTCCACTCCCTTCTTAATCCTGAGGGTATGGTCGTCGATGACTTTGCGCGGCGCAACCTTTTCTGCCAATGCCTCGGGGTAGGTGATGATGAATTTCAGCTTCGGGTCGTCGTGCCAGCGGTTGAGCGCTTCGGTGCGTAGAATCTGCGACGGGGCGTCGACCTGACCGTACTTTATGTCACGTTTGTATCCGCTGGGAAACATCGCAACTGCTTCCTCGCCGATAATTCTTGAGAAATCGTGGTACAGATAGCCTGCATCGTCAAGCGAGTCGCCGATAACCAGCACCGGCCCTTTGCCTCCGGTGATATGGCTAAGCGCCATGGCCGCGCTCGACCCGGCGAGAGAGTATAATCCCGTGCATGAAGCGCCGGAATCAAGAGCCTTATCAAAAGCGTTGCCGCGCGCTCCTGACATGAAGCGCGCGGAAATCTCATCTAAATTCATCCTTATTTCTGTTTTGCGGCGGGAGTGAGCAGCGAGCGGTAGCGTCCCGGAGTGTTGAGTATTGTTGCCGCCGAGTCGAGTCCCGCATCGGTGCGGAGTCCGACCTGTATGCGTCCCTGGTCGAAATAGTAGCGTTCCATGATTTCGCGGAGCAGTATCGGCTCGATAGTCGCGCGGTTTCGGTCAAGGTCGCGCTCAAGCGGACGCTTGAACATGCCTTCGAGCACATCAAACTGCGCTTTCAGGCTGTCCTCGTCATATCCCTCGCTTTTGGCCACGGCGCGCAGGCGGTCAAGCATGGTTTCGCACACTCTGTCATATTCAAACTTCTCGGGGTCTATGAAATGCTTGAAATCATTGAAAACCGAGTCGGTGATGACGAACTTTTCAAGTGAAGGAGCCTGCTTGGCGGTGGCGACAAATTTGTTTGCGAAGTCAAACGCCCAGTAGTCACTCATTATATTATAGGTGAGACGGCTCAGCGACGGGTATTCTACTTCGAGATCGGGGGTGATTCCTCCGCCGTCGCGCACAGTTCTGCCGCCGGCGGTGGTAAACACGTTTGTAAGGCTGTCGGGTATGCGGGCCACGCTGCCGTCAGGATTGCGGTGGCTGTAGTCGATAGCCTGCACAAGGCGGCCGCTGGGGATGTAGTATTTTGCCACGGTGACTTTGAGCAGCCCCTCGTAGGGTAGCTCGCGGGTTGTCTGTACGAGTCCCTTGCCGAATGAGCGGTTGCCGATAATCACGGCCCTGTCAAGGTCCTGCAGGGCACCTGCGGTTATTTCGGCGGCAGACGCCGTTTCTGCGTCAATCAGCACTATCAGTGGAATTTCAGTATTGACGGGAGCGGATGTTGTTTTATACACCTGCTCGTTAAGCACCCCTTTGCCCTTTGTGCTCAGCACTTTTGTGCCCTTCGGCACAAAGTTGCCCACAACCTGTACGGCGCTTTCAACCAATCCTCCGAGGTTGCCTCTGAGGTCAAGCACAATAGCCTTGACATTTTTGTTTTCGGTAAGCTCGGTCACAGCCTTGCGCACTTCCTGACCGGTGCTCTCGCTATATGTGTTCAGCGCTATATAACCGATGTCGCCACGCTCAATTCCGTAGTAAGGCACAGACGGAATCTTTATTTTGGCGCGGGTCATCTCGATGTCCAGAATGGAATCTTCGACGTATGGGCGCTTAATCTGTACCTTGAGTTTCGTTCCCGGAGTGCCTTTGAGCCGGTCGCTGACATAGCTGTGGCTCTTGCCGAGCATTGTGTCGCCGTCAATCGCCACAATGAGGTCGCCGGCACGCAGTCCGGCGTTCCATGCGGGTGTGTTTTTGTGTGGTCCCGAAATATACACATTGCCGTTGCGCTGCATGATATATGAGCCGATGCCGCCGAACTCGCCGGTGGTCATGGTCTTGAAATCCTCCTGCTCGCTGCGCGGCATATACACCGTGTATGGGTCGAGCTCCGAGAGCATGGCGTTAATGGCGGTGGTCACCGCCTTGTCAGCATCGATGCTGTCGACGTAGAATGTCTGCATTTCCTTGAACACCGAGCTGAAAATGTCAAGATTGCGTGAGATAGAGTTTTTTTTGCTCCTTGTGGCTCCCTCGACACACAGCCCTATGCAAAGAATAAATGCGGCAGTATAAATCAGTTTCTTCATCTGCGTGGTTATGTAATGGTGAAAATGCGGTGAATGACCGTGTTGATTAAATTTCGGTCAGCGAAGTTAGTTATAATTACAACACGTAGCAGACAAAAATTGTCAAAAAAACGATAAAAAAATAGCAGGAGGTCACTTTTTTTGCGGTTGCTATTGCATATTCCATCAAAACATCTTAATTTTGCAGCGCAAAAGCCCGGAGGGGTGTGCAAAAATCCTGCTTCAGTAGCTCAGTTGGTTAGAGCACCTGACTGTTAATCAGGGGGTCGTTGGTTCAAGCCCATCCTGAAGCGCCAAAAGAACCGGTGGATTCATCTCCGCCGGTTCTTTTGTTGTGTGCGCATTCCCCGGCTCCTATAGTTGCGCGGATGGTTGCGGATGGCTCTGTGTGCTCACGGTCTGAAGGCGTGTGTCAGTTGCAGTGAATTTACATGAAGTGGTATTGTGCAATGAAAAAAAAAACGTAAATTTGTCTTCTGTGAGTGTGCCGATAAGAATATAGTCCGTTATGTACGGATGCTTATATTGTTTTTCTCCGGCATTATCTAATGATAGAACTATTTTAAGTAAATGGAGCCTAAGAGTTTGAAAGCAATCACGATGGTGCGCAATGACCGCTTCCTCCGCAAATGGGTTGAATACTACGGAGCGCAGCTTGGCCGCGAGAATCTCTATGTGTATTTTGACGGCGAAGACCAGGAAATCCCTGACTTTTGTGATGGGGTCAATACAGCAAAGGTGCCCAAGATGCAAGGTAATGTAGTGTCGACGGAGCGGCAACGGTCTCGTTTCATCTCAGACCGAGCTGCGGAATTGTTTGCCTCCGGAGCGGCAATGGTTATCGCTACGGATGCCGATGAGTTTCTTGTGGTGGACCCCGCGCTCCGGACAGGATTGCGAGATTTTCTCTTGGGGCTGCCCTCACGTCCGTGTCATTCGGGTCTTGGGGTAGATGTGCTCCAGCATTTGCCAAGCGAAAGCAAGATAGACTTTTCGCGTCCTTTTCTGAGTCAGCGTCATCGCGGCTGGCTATATTCGCGATATACGAAGCCGTCTGTTATAACAAAGCCGGTCACGTGGGGAGGGGGATGTCATAGAGTCAAAGGTCATAACTTCCATATAGCAGAAAACTTATATCTGTTTCATTTCGGCGCGGCCGACCTTGAGTATCTTCGCGAGATATCTTTGGATGATGCGCGGGTTGCAAATGGCTGGACGCGCCATCAGCTCAAGCGTCAGCGCGCTTTGGAAAAGGTCGGTAAACTTAAGGCCGGCAACTGGGATAACCTAGTGAAAGCCATGCGGCGGATGCAGACATTCTGCCGTCCGATATTCGCGATAAACAAGCCGACGACATTCGGTCTCAAGTTCGTAGCCGGGATTCCAGAGCGGTTCAGGAACGTAGTGTGATATGTCTTTGATCTGATATTCATTTTTCCCGACAGGCATGAAGAACATAGCGCTGATATTTGCTGGAGGCACAGGGCGACGTATGAAGTCGGTGTCTAAGCCCAAGCAGTTTCTGGAACTCAATGGCAAGCCTATAATAATTTACACTCTCGAGATTTTCGACAATCATCCCTTGATAGACGGTATTGTGGTGGTGTGTCTAGAAAGCTGGATTCCATATCTAGCCAAACAGCTCGACAGGTTCGGAATCAAAAAGGCAGGTACAATAGCTCCGGGTGGAAGCACAGGGCAGGAGAGTATCTATCATGGATTGCTGGCGGCAAGGGAGACTTATGGCGAGGATTGCAATGTGCTGATTCATGACGGGGTGAGACCTCTGATAACAGATGCTACAGTCAGCGACAATATTGAAACAGTCAACCGTTGCGGCAACTGTATCACATGTGTCGATTCTACGGAAACGTATGTGATTGAAAAGTCTGACGGCACTATTGAAATTCCTTCGAGGTCAGATTCGCTTATAGCCCGCGCACCGCAGACATTTAGGCTTTCTGACATACTTGCCGCACATGAGGAGGCGCGCCGCAGCGGTAAAGACGATTTTATCGACAGCTGTACTATGATGCATCACTATGGATACAAGCTGCATACTATAATAGGCCCCGTAGAGAATATAAAAATCACCACACCTATGGACTTTTACCTATTCAAGGCAATAGTAGAGGTGCACGAAAGTCAGCAGATTTTTGGAATATAACCAATAATGGATAAAATACTGAAAGAAGACCTTGCCTCGTTTCGGTTGCCGTACGAGCTAACGGAGTGTCTGCGTGGCGCTACAATAATCGTAACGGGGGCAACCGGTTTGATAGGTAGTATGTTTGTAAGATGCCTGAGGGCGCTTGAACTCGACATCAGATGGCTGCTGCCGGTAAGAGACTTGCGGAAAGCCGAAGAGCTTCTGCTCGGAAATGGGAATGACTCTCACGTAGGTGATATCGTATTGATAGAAGGGAATATAACCGAATTCTTTGCTCATGCGCAGCATGATGCCGATTATATAATACACTGCGCCAGCCCGACAAATGGCGAGTTTATGTCGCGTCATCCGGCAGAGACGTTTCTGCTGGCAGTTGAATCGACAAAGGCCGCTCTTGATTATTGCCGCCGTAAGCCCGTCAAAGGCATGGTGTATGTGTCGTCGCTTGAATACTACGGTCAGAGATATGATGATGACCCGATAACTGAGGTGATGACAGGACAGATTGACCATCAGTCGCCGCGGAGTTCATACCCTCTCGGAAAGCAGGCTGCGGAATATCTTTGTTTCAGCTATGCGGCCGAATATGGGTTGCCCGTATCCATTGCCAGGCTTACACAGACATTTGGCGCCGGTGTTGCCCCCGGGGATAAGCGTGTATTCGCCCAATTTGCCCGAAGCGTGATTGCCGGTAACGATATTGTGTTACACACTTGTGGGAAATCGGCAAAGCCATATTGCTATACAACCGACTGTGTGGCTGCGCTGGCATATATCCTCCTCAAAGGTAAGCCCGGAGATGCATATAATGTCGCTACTCCCGGAACTTACGTCAGCATACGCAGGCTTGCGGAGATTTTTCGTGAGATGTTCAATCAGGAAATCGAAATCCGGGTTTGCCCCGAGGATGCAGGCTATGCCCCGGAAACGAGGCTGAATCTCAATTCCGACAAACTGCAGGCACTCGGCTGGAGACCACTTCACGACCTTGAGGATATGTTGCGCCGCCTGGTCGAGTCAATGCAGAATGACAAGAAATAATCCTTATGCACAACACATATATTCCAAATGGAAAATAAGAAGGAACTAACTATTAAGGAAAAACAAGGCATAATCCTTGAGATTATGAAGGATATAGACGGATTTTGCCGGAAAAACGGTATCCCGTATTCACTGTCAAGCGGTACGCTTCTCGGCGCCGTGCGTCACGGAGGTTTTATACCCTGGGATGATGACGCGGATATGTTTATGCTTCGTGAGGATTTTGACCGTTTTGTTGCTACATATCAAAGCGACAGGTTCGGGCTGCTTTTCAATACCAGGAGTGACAGGGCGTTTTTTGCCTCGGGCTATGCAAAAGTCAACGACCCGACGACGCATATAGTCGAAACGCTAACGATGGCAAACCACGGCGTTTTCGTGGATATTTTCCCCCTGGACAGGGTGCCCAGTGACGAAAAAGAGCGTAAACGCCACATGCATAAGGTTATGAGTCTGCACAATCGCATATATCACCGCCAACGCAAGGATTTGATATCCATTATAAAGTCACACAGGCATTCGCTTGACTGGTGGATGAACAAGATGGATGAAACCGTGCGTGACCCCCGTTATGCAGACAGTAACCTCGTTGCGCACATCGTTGGGTCCGACAACTATCGCACTGTGCTTGAAAGGGATTGTTTCAAGAGGCTCGGTGATATTACTTTCGAGGGTTACCCCTTTCTCGCCTTAACCGATATCGACATGTATCTTACGATGGTGTACGGAACTGATTACATGACACCGAAAAAATGGTCGCACAATTTAAAGGTATATAGAAGATGAGCAGGACAGGACGAATCGCGGGACGCGCGGTTAAGTTTATGCACCTTGTAGTGCAGGGGCATATCCTCAATCCGGTTTGGGCAGACCGGGAGAAGCGCCGCAAAAAACGCTATAAGGCCACTTATGACTCGGTGATGGGATACTTGCGCCGATATGCCGACCCTATAAGCCGCATACGCCCTGAGAATCCGAACACTACGCCTGAGCCGGAACGTGCTTTTACCATCTGGTATCAAGGAGAAGAGCAGGCTCCCCCTTTGGTAAAGGCATGCTTCAGAAGTATGCGCAAGCACCTGACCCAGGAGCTTGTGGTGCTTGACGAGAAAACGCTGTTCGACTGGATTGAACTGCCGCATTATATAGTGGAGAAGTGGCGTGAAGGGAAAATCCCGCATACGCAGTTTAGTGATATATGCCGCATAGAGCTTTTGTACCGGCATGGAGGCATTTGGCTTGATGCAACGGATTATGTGACGGCTCCGGTGCCGGAGTACATCTTGGATGAAGATTTCTTTGTGTTTATGGCAGGTAAAAAAATCAGAGGCTCATATGCATTTATACAGAGCTGCTTCATAAGGGCAAAGAAAGGCAATCCGGTGTTGGGCGTGTGGCGTGCTGCCAATGCTATCTACTGGAAGGAGGAGAATTCAAAAATCAATTATTTCGTCCATCACCTGTTGCTGCGTCTGGCAGTTGAGGTAAATCCGGTTGCGGCTGAAAACTTCAGGCGTATGCCATGTATAGACCAGGATCCCACGCACGCGCTGTGGGGAGAGCATTGCACTGACCGCTATGAAGAGTCTTCATTCGCAACTCTTACTTCTGGCGCATTTTTTCAGAAAACGAATTATAAGGATAAGCGACTTAAGGATATTGCGCATGATTCTATAGCTGCTCATATTATCAATGAAAATTCTCTTGAGTGATGGGAAAACACGCATATCTCATTTTGGCTCACAAGAATTTCGGTCAGTTGCATAAACTGATAGAACTGCTTGACAACGGCAGGAATGACATATATGTGCATGTCGATGCCAAGGCAACCGGCTTCAATCCTGACGATTTCGCTGATGCAGTGGTTGAATCGCGGCTCGTTTTTTTGCAAGACCGCTTCAATGTAAGCTGGGGAGGTGTGAGTATAATGCGCAGTGAACTGGCTTTGCTCAAAAGAGCTATTGCAGATGGAGAGCATGATTATTATCATCTTGTCTCCGGAATGGATATGCCGATAAAGACTCAGACCGAGATTCATGATTTTTTTGACTCACATAAAGGCTCTGAATTCATAAATTTGTGGGAGTTTAAAAACTCAACGGCTACTCGCTTCAAGTATTATACGGTTTTTCCCGAAGGGGAGGGGCGGTTTGCCACAAGGATAGTCAATCACATATTCAAGGGTTTGCAGATGGCTGTCGGATATAGAATCAACCGTGGCATAGACTTCCGTTTCGGCTCGCAGTGGTTCAGTATCACAGATGCTTTGGCCCGGTATGTGGTATCGCAGGAGGGGTGGCTTGAAAAAGTTTTCAGGCACACAAGTACCTGTGATGAAATATTCCTTCCTACGCTTGTGGCGGCTTCGCCGTTTGCCGATAAACTGTTTGTTGCCACACCGGTTCGCAATCAGAAGGAAGTAAACCTGGCCAATATGCGCTTTATCGACTGGAGTCGTGGTGAGAGCATACGTCACCCGTGGGTTTTTCGTTCATCCGATATGAATCTTCTTGAAAGTGTAAGCCATTTGTGGGCCAGAAAGTTTGATGAGGAGGTGGATAGCGAGATAATAGATTTGTTATACAACAGGCTTAAATACAAACAATGAAATACCGCTTATACAGATGGCTGTTAAAGATGGTGGCCGTGTGGCCGCTTGGGATGCTTTATGTCCTGAGCGATATGGTTTCGTTCATTCTTCATAAGGTAGTGGGATATCGAACTGATGTCGTGCGCCGTAATCTGGCAATGGCTTTTCCGGAAAAGGATGCGGCCGAGTTATATAGAATAGAAAAAGATTTTTACCGGCACTTCTGTGATATTTTTCTGGAAACGGTTAAACTTTCCGGAATGTCAGAGAAGGAGATAGACCGCAGGATTCATATCCGCGGGGTCGAAAATATAAACGATGCGCTTACGCGGGGTAGGTCCGTGGTGTTGATGCTCGGACATTTTGGCAACTGGGAGTGGGTAACGGCTTTGGCGCGGAGGATTTCTCCGGATTGCGTCATCGCGCAGATATATCATCCGTTGCGCAACAAGGATTTCAACCGGATAATAGTAGAGATGCGGAGCCGTTTTGGCACTGAGAACATTCCGATGGCAAAGACATTGCGGCGGTTGCTTGAAATCAACGGGCAGGGTCGACAATTTGTCTGCGGTTTCATATCAGATCAGCGCCCCTTTACCCCGGAGCTTAAGCATTGGGCTGATTTCATGGGCATAGACACTCCATATGTTAATGGTGGAGAGGTTATAGGCCGGAAGTTGGGGACTGAGTTTATTTATGCAGAGTGCCGGCCTGTACGGAGGGGGGAGTATGTGATAGAAATATCTCCTTTGTCGCCGGTAGATGACGATAATGAAAATCCTTACACGCGAGCTTTTTTGCATAGGTTGGAGCAAAGTATCCGGAGCTATCCGTCTTTCTGGCTGTGGAGTCACAACAGATGGAAGCGTCGGCGGTGACCGGCTTGTAAGAAGCCGGGAGAGGTTCGCGATTAAATAGTATCAATAAATAAAGAAGCCTGCGGAGATTCCGCAGGCTTCGGTTATGGGTTGCACACCTTCATCCGCATGGGATGATAATGTTACTCCTCGTAGCGCTTCACAATCACTGTGGCGTTGTGACCGCCAAAGCCGAATGCGTTGCTGAGTGCTGCGCGCACCTCGCGCTTCTGCGCTTTGTTGAATGTGAAGTTGAGCGAATAATCGATGTTTTCGTCATCGTCGCCTTCCTCATGGTTGATGGTGGGCGGGATGATGCCTTCTTCGATAGCCTTGACGCTGAACAGGGCTTCCATAGCGCCGGTGGCGCCGAGGAGGTGTCCGGTCATGGACTTGGTTGAGCTGATGTTGAGCTTGTAGGCTGCGTCGCCGAAAAGATCTACTATAGCCTTGATTTCGCTGACATCTCCGACGGGGGTTGAGGTGCCGTGGACGTTGATGTAGTCTATGTCCTCGGGTTTCATGTTGGCGTCGTCGAGTGCTGCCTGCATGGACAGCTTGGCGCCGAGCCCTTCGGGGTGTGTTGCGGTGAGGTGATATGCGTCAGCGCTCATGCCTCCGCCTACAACTTCTGCATAAATCTTGGCTCCGCGTGCTTTGGCGTGTTCAAGCTCCTCAAGGATGAGGATTGCGCTGCCTTCGCCCATCACGAATCCGTCGCGGCTCTTGCTGAAGGGGCGTGAGGCGGTTTCAGGGCTGTCGTTGCGGGTAGACAGGGCATGCATTGAGTTGAAGCCTCCCACACCAGCGGGGTAGATGGCAGCTTCAGCGCCTCCGGTTACGAAAGCGTCGGCCTTGCCGAGGCGGATGAGGTTGAAGGCGTCTATGATGGCGTTGTTTGATGACGCGCAAGCTGACACTACACCGAAGTTGGGTCCGTGGAAGCTGTACTCCATCGACACATGACCGCTGGCAATGTCAGCAATCATCTTGGGGATGAAGAAGGGGTTGTATTTGGGGCCGTTAGCCTCGTTAATTGCGTAATAGCCGGCTTCCTCCTCAAATGTGTGAAGACCGCCGATACCGGCTGCAACAATCACGCCCACGCGGTTGCGGTCGAGATTGGGTGCCTCTTCAAGCTTGCTGTCGGCAACGGCCTGACGAGCTGCCACAAGCGCATACTGCGCATACAGGTCGAGCTGGCGCAGTTTCTTGCGGTCGATATGCTCTGCGGCGTTGAAATTCTTAACTTCGCAGGCAAACTGGGTCTTGAACTTTGAGGCGTCAAAATGAGTGATAGGTCCGGCACCGCTCTTGCCTGCAACTGCAGCAGCCCATGTTGTGGGCACATCGTTGCCAAGCGGAGTGATGGCGCCAAGGCCGGTCACGACTACTCTCTTTAATTCCATTCTGTTGTGTAGGGGTGAATAGATTGTGTATGTGCGATTGGTCACATTCGGGAATCCGGCTGAGAGACTCTGCCGAGCCCCGCTACCGAACGGAGGGGCTAATTACTTGCCAGCCTCTGCAGCTTCGATATAAGCGATTGCGTCGCCTACAGTTGCGATGCTCTGTGCTTTGTCGTCGGGTATGGTGATGTTGAATTCCTTCTCGAACTCCATGATGAGCTCAACGGTGTCAAGGCTGTCAGCGCCAAGGTCCTGAGTGAAGTTTGCTGCTTCTTTTACTTCGTTTTCGTCTACTCCGAGTTTGTCAACGATGATTGCCTTAACGCGTTTTGCTGTTTCTTGAGACATGATTTTGCTGTTTTTAGATTAGTAATTCATTTTCGCGGTGCAAAGTAAGTCATTTTTGTCCGGTTTTAAAAATTTTTCGCACGCAAAGATTGCCCCGATAAGTTTTTTTAGGATTTGTGAGTTGGTCCGATAGCCCGGGACGAATTTTTTTTGTCTGTATTTATGGTTATATATAAATAGGTGTGCTTATATTTGCATCTTCAATAATAAATCAACCTGTATCTTATATGACTGTATCTAAATCACTCTTTGTTGTTTTGTGTGCCGGAGGTGTGTTTTCGGCTGCGTTGGTTAGTTCTTGTGGTGGCAAGGGTCATCCGGCTGATGTTGCTGACAGTGCGTTCAGGGCTGTCAGTGAGGTTTATACTGCTGACCGCACTTATCCGGGCTACAACGGTGTGGATTCGTGCAGCCTGAGTCTGCGCGCGCAGGTGGAGTGGCCGGTAGAGTTCGGGTCGGCTGATATTGAGCCGCTTCAGGCGGCAATCGGCGAGCTGGTATTTGACAACCGCGGCGCCGGTGATGTTGGCGCTATGCTCGACAGCTTTCTCACTGCTACCGATGATTACGGTCTTGATATAGATAATAAGGTAGTCGGAGCGCCTGCGTCGATGAATCCCGTTGCGGCATACGAGCGGCAGCTGAGTGTGGCCAGAGTAGAGCTTAACCGCGATATGGTCAGCTACAATATTGTCGATATGTCATATATGGGAGGTGCTCATCCAAATACATATTCCCGTGCTTTTACGTATGTTTTTGAGCCGGGCGAGGTGCTGACAGCCGACAATCTTTTTGCTGCAGACTCAATGTCGGTGGTTTTTGCGGCGGTAAACCGTCAGGCGGCGTATAAATTTGATGTTCAGCCGGGCGAACTGACTAAGGCTGGCTTTTTTGAAAATGCAATAGGTGTGTCGCCTCTGCTGAGCATTCAGGGTGGTATGGTGGTGTTTCACTATAATCCATACGAGGTGGCTCCATATTCTTTCGGTGCCATAGACGTGGCTGTGGCGCCGTGGGAGATAGAACAGGCGCTCACCCCGTTGGGCAAGCGCCTGCTGTGTGTGAAGGAGTAGTCTCTCTGTTATTCGGCCGGCTTGATGTCGGCAATGCCTTTGCGGATGCGGCGGATGGTTTCTTCCGCTCCCATGAGTTCGGTGATGTCAAACATGTGCGGGCCCTTGCATTCGCCAACGACAGTGAGGCGGAAGGCGTTCATCACATTGCCGAGGTGGTAGCCCTTGTCGGCAATCCATGCGAGCACAACCGGCTCTGCTTCCGCGCTCTTCCATGAGGGCAGCGCCTGGAGCACATCAGTAAGCTCGGCCATTATGCCCGGCATGTCGGCGCTCCAGCGTTTTTTGACGGCTTTTGCGTCGTAGCTCTGTGGCTCGGCGAAGAAGAAGCCGGCGTTGCTCCACAGGTCGCTGACGAAGTTGATGCGTCCCTTGACCATGCCAACAGCTTTGGTGATATAATCGTTGCTGAAGTCGGCCGGATTTATGCCGTGGGTCTCGAGCACGGGCTTGAAAAGCTGTGCGAGTTTTTCGTCGGGCATCTCCTGGAGATATTTGTGATTGAACCATTTGCCTTTCTCGAAGTCGAACTTGGCGCCGCTCTTTGAGCAGTGGTCGAATGAGAATTTGCTTATTAGCTCGTCCATGTCCATGATTTCCTTGTCATCGCCGGGATTCCAGCCGAGGAGCGCAAGGAAGTTGACAACCGCTTCTGGCAGGTAGCCGCTCTCGCGGTAGCCTGCGGAAACGGCTCCGCTTGCAGGGTCGTGCCATTCGAGGGGGAATACGGGGAAGCCGAGGCGGTCGCCGTCGCGCTTGCTGAGTTTGCCCTTGCCGTCAGGCTTGAGGAGCAGTGGCAGGTGGACGAATGCCGGTGCGGTATCGCTCCAGCCGAATGCCTCGTAGAGAAGCACGTGGAGTGGTGCGGACGGCAGCCATTCCTCGCCGCGGATAACATGGGTCACTTCCATCAGGTGGTCGTCGACGATGTTGGCGAGGTGGTAGGTCGGCAGATTGTCGGCGCTCTTGTAGAGCACCTTGTCGTCAAGTACCGAGGAGTTTACGGTGACGGTGCCGCGGATCAGGTCGTTGACGCTCACCTGCTGCCCCGGTTCAATCTTGAATCGCACAACGTATGGTGTGCCGGCGTCAAGCAGGGTCTTGACTTCGCTTTCGGGCATTGACAGCGAGTTGCGCATGGTCATGCGTGTGGATGAGTCGTACTGGAAGTTGGGTGTCGCGGCGCGCGCGGCCTCAAGCTCCGCAGGGGTGTCAAATGCTATGTAGGCTTTGCCGGCGTCGAGAAGCTGTCTGACATATCTGGCGTAGATGTCTCTGCGCTCGCTCTGGCGGTACGGTCCGTGTGGGCCTCCCTCGCGCACGCCTTCGTCAAATTTTATGCCGAGCCATGCGAGGGCTTCGTTGATATATGCTTCGGCTCCGGGTACAAACCGCTGCGAATCGGTGTCTTCGATGCGCAGTATCATCTCGCCGCCATTCTGGCGGGCGAAAAGGTAGTTGAACAATGCTGTGCGGACTCCTCCGATGTGGAGCGGTCCGGTGGGTGACGGTGCGAATCTCACCCTGACTTTGCGTTGTTGTGTCATATATTCTGGATTTTATTATGCAAAGTTAGCTAACTTTTGGCGAACCTCACCGATGTTGGTTCAATAAAAATAATGCCCGCCGGCGTAAATGCGGCGGGCATTGTGTTGCTTACAGAGTGTGGGTCAGGGTATCGGAGCTGCGGTGGCGGGGCTTGCCATGGTTGTTGTGGGGCCCTTGGCTTCCCAGCCCAGCGCGCTTGCGCCGAGCACTGCGGCGTCGGCTTCCTTGAGCTCTGACAGCAGCACCTTCACCTTGCCTTTGTATATGCTGAGCATATTCTTTTCCATAGCGTTGATGAGGGGCTTCATAATCAGTTCGCCGGCTTTGGCAAGGCCGCCGAAAAGCACGAATGCCTCGGGCGATGAGAATGCGGTGAAGTCGGCGAGAGCCTCGCCAAGAATCTGACCGGTATATTCAAATATCTCTTTAGCGATTTTGTCGCCGGCCATAGCTGCGTCATAGACATCCTTTGATGTGATGGCGTCGACGGGGATGTCGCGCAGGGTGGATGGCTCGGTGCGGATTTCGAGAAATTCGCGTGCCGTGCGTGCCACTCCGGTTGCGGAGCAGTATGTTTCGAGGCATCCGGCGCGTCCGCATCCGCAGAGGCGTCCGTTGTTGCGCTTAACGATTACGTGGCCGAGCTCGCCGGCAAAGCCGTCATGGCCGTAAACGAGCTGTCCGTTTATGACAATGCCGCTGCCGACTCCAGTGCCGAGGGTTATCATTATGAAGTCCTTGAGGCCGCGTG
Organism: Paramuribaculum sp.; assembly: GCA_029052015.1. GTDB lineage: Bacteria > Bacteroidota > Bacteroidia > Bacteroidales > Muribaculaceae > Paramuribaculum. The sequence continues at coordinate 18,113 of JAIDJW010000179.1, forward strand.
CCACTCCGTATGTCATTTCGCCGATTGCCGCGGCGTTGGCGTCGTTGGTGATGGCCACGGGTATGCCGAACTTCTCGCTGAGAAGGTGGGCGAAGGGCACCGGGGTGGGCCAGGGGAGGTTTACGCCGTCCTCGATCATGCCGGTGAAATAGTTGGCGTTGGGAGCGCCCACGCCTATGCCGTAGATTTTGTCCTCGGCTCCTATCGCTTTGACCAGACGCATGGTCTCGGTGTAAAGCTCGTCGATATAATCGTTGATATTGGAGTGTTTGCGGGTTTTGATGGAATCGCTAGTGAGCACCACGCCTCGCGCGTCTACTATTCCAAACACGGTGTTGGTACCGCCCCTGTCTCTTATCAACATCT
>JAIDJW010000018.1 GCA_029052015.1 Paramuribaculum sp.
GACCGGTGCCGAATGCCATTTTCGGGTCAATAACAATGTCGAGTCGGCATTGGGGCACATCTTTGTGAAACGAGCTGTGAATCACGCATTCCTTGCCTATGACGATAGGTTTGAAATAATTTTTCTCCCACTCCGAGTTCCAGTCCTGGCCTTCAATGAGCTTATGCGAAACGGCGATTTCGGTGTCAAAAGGAAAAGCGTCAGTGGCTTGTGTGGCGTCGGGAGTGAAAAGCTCCTTTTTGATATAAGCGGTGAGTCCGGTGGTGTCGGGCACAAAACTTTCATAGCCGCGCTCGGCAAGAATCGCAGCTAAAACGTCTGTCATTATCTCATCGCATGGATTGAGGTCATAGCGCACCTCGATGTAATCGTTCATCTGTATATTATATAATGTGATGTTGACCGGTATAGCTTGGAGAGCTTTATGCTCGTCGGCGGTGCAGGATGGTGTAGACCTTACGGCAGAAGCGGAATGCCAGCAGGGCATAGTCGACATAACTGAGACTGCCCAGCACCTTGCCCATTATTCCGCTCGCTTTGCCGGCTACTCCACCTGAATATAAGGTGCGCGCTCCGGCGGCTATGCGTTCGCGCTCTATTTCAAGGCGCGCCTGAGTATATGCCTGCTGGTAGCGCAGCTCGTCAATGGTATACCCCTTCCAGTCGGGATGGTTTTCGGTAAGCTTGCTTTCTTTGTTATTCATAGGAGTGCAGGGGTTATGACAGGAATAGTTTGGAGATAAAGCGTGATATGGGATTCATGATAAGCGGCTTGCGGAATATAAACAGCAGCGCAATCAGTATCAGGAATATGAAACTGATAAGTGCGTATGCCCATGCAAGCCCTATGGCGGTAGCGAGCCAGTGGGCAACGGCTATTGACATGAAGAAAATAAATATCACCGAGAAGAGAAAAGCGCCCAGAGCCACTGATGCCGCAGTGAGAAAAACAGTGACTTTCTCAGCCATCGTCAGTCGGGCGAAACGGATGTAGAGTTTTGCATATTCAGTGGCTTGCTTGCGTATGCGGGTATATGGTTGCTGTGAGTCTGTCATTTGTGTTTCAGCTTTGTCAAAAAAGCCGCCGCGCGGCAGATACCAGTGGCGGTATCCGCTGCGTGTCGGCATTATACTGTGCGATACAAACCGGAGTGCTTATTCGTCGATCTCAGTGGTGAGCTGTTCAACAAGCGCGTCGATTTCGTTGTCAGTGCAGAGGATACCTTTTTTCTGAAGAAGCTCCTTGATTTTGCGGCGGGTGGTCTCACCCTTTTCTGGTGCGAGGAGCACAGCGGCTCCGGCGCCTACTATAGCGCCGCCTAAAAAAGCGTAAAGTATGCTGAGATTGCTCATAATATTATTAGTGATGTGTTAGTGAGTAGTATTGCTGTCAGCCTTTGATTTCCTCGGCGATTTCGTCGGCGAGTTCTTCGATTTTGCTCTTTTTGAGGCGGATACCCTTTGATTTGAGGTATTTGACGATATCCTCGCGGGTTCTTTCACCTTTTTCGGGAGCGAAGAGAAGACCTACTGCCGCGCCTGCAACCGCGCCGCTGATAACTGCTAAAACGATGTGTAAGGGTTTCATTGTACTGTTATGGTTGGGTTAATTGTTTTTTACTACATCATCTATAACAACCGTGCGCCCCAAAAAGTAGGATGCTATTCGATATTTTTTTTCGGGCGGTTGCGATTGCCCTTGTAATCGCGAAGTTAATCATTCCCCTCAATCCCCGCAAGAACAGAAACATAAAAAAAGCAAAGAGGCGCATCGGGAGAACGATGCACCTCTTTGTATAGGGTTGGTTTTTTCGTATCAGCGGCGGGAGCGAGTGCGCTTGCGGCTGGCGGTAGTGCGTGCTTTGGAACGGCTTTTTCTGGCTACGGGGCGGTAGTTCTGGCTCTTTTCGTAGCTCTGCTTGTCAAAGGTGAACACATCTTTGTGCGTGACTTTGTTGTCGAAGTCTATAATTGCCGCGGGGTTTATAGCCATGCCGAGGTAACGGGTTTCGAAATGGAGGTGGGGGCCTGTGCTGCGTCCGGTATTGCCTCCGAGTGCTATTGGCTCGCCGGCTTTTACGCGCTGGTTGGGCTGCACAAGGAATTTGGAGAGGTGTCCGTAGACGGTTTCCATGCCGTTGTCGTGGCGCACAACTACGTAGTAGCCGTAGCCTTTTCTTTCAAATCTGGTGAGACGTACTTTGCCGTCGAACGCTACTCTGACGGTGTCGCCGGTTCTGAGGCTGAGGTCGATGCCGCGGTGCATTCTGCCGAAGCGTGGACGATAGCCGTAGTTGCTGGTGACCGGACCGGGAACAGGGTGGCAGTAGCCGCTGACGTCTATGTCTTGTACTGCAGGTATGGTAACTCCTGTGTATGGGTTGACGCTCTGGCTTTCCCAGTACTGACCATAGATTTCGTCAAGATCTGGGGCAGCTGTTTTGTTGAGCTCGCTGATGTATTTGAGCACATTGGACACTTTGATGTCCGATGCCATAGGCTTCTGCGATGCAAGAAGCTCGCTGTGCTGGTTGTCGTGTGACTGTGGTAGCTTGTACTGTGCTTGTGCGGAGGCGCTGCAGAGCGCTGCGGCTGCTGCCAGGGCTATCGCTGTTTTTGAGAGGAATTGCATTAGTTTAGAGAGGTTATTCTTTTATGCCATTTCAAGAGGCGAATATACAAAGTTGAGGTTTACAGGCTTCCATTCGAAGATTTCTCCCGGAGCGAAGAATCTCTTGATTTCCGCTTCAGCGTCTTCGGGGCATGAGGAGGCGTGTATGATGTTTTCCTGATTGCTGGATGCGAAGTCACCTCGGATAGTGCCGGGCAGCGCTTCGCGACCATTGGTGGCGCCGGTCATGAGACGCACTACATTGATGGCATCCTTGCCCTCAAGGCACATCACGATAACGGGTGAGGTCATCATCGATTTGAGCAGAAGCGGGAAGAAACTTTTGTCCACCAGGTGGGCATAGTGTTCGCGAAGGATTTTTTCATCAAGTTGTATCATCTTGATGCCTGCGATAATCAGGCCCTTTTGCTGAAAGCGTGTCAGAATCTGACCAACCAAGCTGCGCTCCATCGCACTGGGCTTGAATATCACCAATGTTTTTTCCATTATTTTGATTTCAGGTTAATCTTTACTTTCCTTAGCAAGGATGCTCAAAGTTAGCCATTTTGACTCAATGAGCCAAATGTTATTTATTTTAAACGCCGTGGAACGCTCGTTTATGCAAAAGTTTCACGAGCTATATATTGGTAAATCAATATGTTGAGACTAAATGTAAAAATAAGCAAAAGAATCATTATGCATGTTTATAGTCAGGGTTGTGGCTTAAAATGTGTAAAATATTGTAATTTAAGAATGTGAAAATTTAACTTATGCGACGCCAGTCAACCGATTTGTCAAACATAAGAGCCATTTCGCGGCGCACTCCAGCGAGCTCTGGCGAATCAAGGGCAGGGCTTGTGTCAAGGATGCGGTTGGCGCTGTCGCGAGCGAGCTGAACTATCTGGCCGTCAGTGGCGAGGGAGGCTATGCGGAGGTCGACGGCCATTCCGCTCTGGAGTGTGCCCTCAAGGTCGCCGGGACCGCGCATTTTCAGGTCGGCTTCAGCAACTACAAAGCCATCAGTGGTGGATGTCATCACTTCAAGGCGTTTGCGGGTGTCGCTCGAAATTTTTCTTTTGGTCATAAGCACACAGAAGCTTTGGTCGGCGCCGCGACCTACGCGTCCGCGCAGCTGGTGGAGCTGCGACAGGCCGAAGCGCTCGGCGTTTTCGATGAGCATCACCGAGGCATTGGGCACATTTACTCCTACTTCTATAACTGTGGTGGCTACAAGTATCTGGGCCTTGCCGCCGGCAAAGAGGGTCATCTGCGCGTCTTTCTCAGCCGGTTTCATGCGGCCGTGGACGTATGCCACGCTGTAGCTCGGAAATACCTGCCGGATAATGTCGTAGCCCTCTTCCAGACTGCGCAGGTCAACCTTTTCGTTTTCGCTGATGAGCGGGTAGACTATATATGCCTGTCTGCCGAGTTTGAGCTGTCTGCCGATAGACTGATACACCTCCATGCGCGTGTCGTCATATCGCAGAAGGGTCTGCACCGGCTTGCGGCCTGGCGGCAGCTCGTCAATCACAGACACATCGAGGTCGCCGTAAACTGTCATGGCGAGTGTGCGCGGGATAGGGGTTGCTGTCATGACAAGAATGTGTGGCGGTATGCTGTTTTTCTTCCATAGCCGAGCCCGCTGGGCAACTCCAAAGCGGTGCTGCTCGTCAATTACCACAAAGCCGAGATTTTTGAAGCGTACGGTGTCCTCAATCACGGCGTGGGTGCCCACGAGTATGTGCAGGCTGCCGTCGAGCAGCGCTGTGTGGATGAGGTCTCTCTCCTTTTTAGGCGTGGAGCCGGTGAGAAGTTTAATGTTTACACCGATTGAGGATGCAAGCGAGCTGAGGGTCTCGAAGTGCTGTGTTGCAAGTATTTCTGTCGGCGCCATCAGGCATGCCTGGGTGCCGTTGTCGAGCGCCATGAGCATGCACAGCAGCGCCACAAGGGTCTTGCCGCTGCCCACATCGCCCTGAAGCAGACGATTCATCTGCCTGCCGGTGCCCACATCCTGCCTGATTTCTTTAATCACCCTTTTTTGCGCTCCGGTAAGCTCGAATGGCAGGCACTCTTTATAAAAGGTGTTGAAGTAGTGACCGATGCGCGCGAATCTGAAACCGGGTACCGACTGCGACCTCTCGCGGCAGTAGCGGAGTATGTTAAGCTGGAGATAAAACAGCTCCTCGAACTTGAGGCGCAGGCGTGCGCGCTGTAACTCATCGTTGTTTGCGGGCGAATGAATGCACCGGAGTGCCTGACCGAGCGGCATAAGGTGCAGCTGAGCCACCAGGCTTTGAGGCAGAGGGTCGCGGATGGCCTCGCAGCGGGGGAGGAGGGTGGTGATTATGGAGTGGAGCGTGCGCGATGTGATGCCTCGGTTGCGCAGCGTCTCGGTGAGCGGATACACTCCGCGGAGACCCACAGACACATTGGGTGAGTCTGCGCGGTCAATCTCCGGATGCACCATGCTCCAGCGCCCGTTGAACTCTGTCGGCTTGCCGAACAGTATATATGTTGTGCCTGGCAGATATGTGTCACGGATTGTCTTGATGCGGTTGAACCACACCACCTCCATTGCCTTTGTGCCATCTGAAAAGAGACCTATGAGGCGTGTTTTTGCTCCTTCGCCCTGTACGGCAAATGACACAAATCGTCCCTTGACCTGCACCGAAGGCATATCTCCGCTGAAATCAGCTATGCGGTAAATGCTCGAACGGTCAACATAGTGCGCCGGGTAATGTCGGAGAAGGTCTGCGCAAGTCTTTATGCCGAGCTGTTTTTCCAGAAGTTCCGCGCGCTTGGGACCGACTCCCTTGATATATTTTATGTCTGTGCTCCGCAGGCGATCCATCAGTCACCGTCGAGAATGATGCCGGCGATGGCAAGGTCGCGCGGGTGAGTTATCTTGATATTGGTCGGGTCGCCGTCAACGATAGCGATTTTTGCGCCGTAACTTTCCGCAACGGAAGCATCATCGGTGAAAGCGGGGCTGAACGGGGCGGAATAGGCACGTCTGAGCAGATTGCCGTCAAATGCCTGGGGAGTCTGCACCGCGCGGTAGAGCGCGCGGTCAACAGAGGAGTTGCTGCCATCTGTGACAATGCGGAGGGAATCAGTGACAGGCACTGCCGGAATAACCGCACCGGTTGTTTCGAGCGCATCGAGTACCCGGTGAATCACCTCGGCGCTGACAAGCGGACGCGCGCCGTCATGCACTGTGATTATGTCTGCATCACCGCAGGCCGAATCAATAGCATTCTTTACGGAATGCCAGCGGGTAGCTCCTCCGGCAACGGTTTCCGGACTGTCAAAAGAGTATTCGGCGCACAGTTCATGCCAGAAATCTGTCATCTGACTGCTCAGCACGAGCACAATCCTGTCGCCCGGACATGTCTGCCTGAAGCGGTTGATCGTGTGCATCACCACCGGTAGCCCTCTGAGTGTGCAGAACTGCTTCGGCACATCTGCGCCAAATCTGCTCCCGGTTCCGGCCGCAACTATTATATGGACGGTTTTGGTCATGGTGCGTGGTTACACAATAGTTTTGCCGAACGGGAAGAGTGCCAGGCTCATGAGCTTGAAATGCTGGAATCCCCAGGGCAGTCCAACAATGGTGAGGCAGAAGATGATGCCCCAGAATAAATGGGTGAGGGCGATAGGTATGCCGCCCACGATCCACCATATAATATCCATTATGGCGTTAAGGCAGCCGCCCATTGACGAAGGACTCGCAACGACTTTTGAGCCGAAAGGCCAGAGCGCCACTGCCGCGAGTTTGATAGTCTGAAGGCCGAAAGGTATGCCGATGATGGTAATCATCAGCAGCACGCTCGAAATTACGTATTCGACGGCAATCATGAATCCGCCGAACACTACCCATATTATATTGAGGAAAATATTCATATGTCACACATTTTGCACGCAAAGTTAGCTAAAAACTATGATTCACAAAGCAAGAGATTATTCGCGACGGGAGGGCAAACCGAAAAGGAAACGTGTCAGATTCCATCTCGGCAGAATCTTTCTTCCAAGCCACCAAGGAATCATTATTCCGCAAGCAATCACCGAGAACGCTCCAAGCCAGCACCAGAGGGCTGTCGGATTCCAACTGAATACCCCTATTTTGGCAGCTATCCCTTTGGCGAAACCTTCGAAAGTGGTGTGAAACAAATAGATTATATAAGAGGCAGAAGCAATAGAAAGAGCGGACTGAAGAGCCCGTGAACCGGCTATCCGCGTAAACATAGCTGATAGCGAAAAAAAGGCTGCTATGCCAGATATATTTGTGGCAAGCATTATTGTGGCTATAGAAAGTGCATCATAATCAATGAAACCATCAATGAGAATATAAGCAGCCAATGAAATAAATACAATGACAGAACCCCATTGGGTAGATGTGGAGAATGTCGGGATTTCGTACCTGCGCATGAAGTCAGAAATTACTGTACCTCCTGTGAAAAATACCATGTAGCTGGCTGTCTGTTGTAAACAAAATACTTCGGGAAAACTTTCCTGACAAAAGAAAAGTATAGCGGAGAAAGTAAACAGCATCAGCCGTGATTTGACGGTTTTGAAGAACGGAATTAAAACCATCATCCACCAAAGAGCCCAAATGAACCAAAGGTAGTACCCGGCGGCAGGAAGATAGAACATTTCCATATATGCCCGGAAAGTAACGGGGTGATCCAACGGAAGCATGGAGGCGGATGCAATCTTGATGGAAATCACAATTATAGAAGTAGAGAAGTATGGAATCATCAGCCGCTTAAATTTTTTTTATGATGAAATCCTTGTATGCTATTTCGTGTCGGGTGGCAGCATAGATGAATCCGCTGGCAAACATAAATAGCGGCATATGAAACATATAAATGACTTTTACCATTATATCGTATGCGGCCGGCATAGCCGTATTTTCAAAATGTCCGATGACAACCGATATGATGGCAAAGGCTTTGGCAACGTTGATGACTTCGTAACGTTTGTGCGTGGCTGTATTCATGCTGCAAATATATGAAATCGAAACTTCTTTATCAACATAGTCCCACTTCACAGATGCCAATGCGGGTTTATCTGCAAAGCAACCGCTACGCTGTTCTTC
>JAIDJW010000180.1 GCA_029052015.1 Paramuribaculum sp.
CCCCTCACCATCACTCTCGAGGACGACGTCGAGACTCTCGATGAGGTCGTTGTTGTCGGCTTCGGCAGCCAGAAGAAAGCCAACCTCACCGGCGCTGTGTCAACAGTTTCCGGCAAAGAGATTGCAGCCCGTCCGGTCAACACTGTAGCCGACGCTCTTCAGGGCATGGCAGCAGGTCTTGACGTGCTCGGTGCTGCCCGCGGCGGTCAGCTCGGCGCAGCGCGCAGCATGAATATCCGCGGCACAGGTACAATCGGCTCAGGCTCCTCTGTTAATCCTCTCGTGCTCATCGACGGTATGGAAGGCGACATCAACCAGCTCAACCCCGCCGACGTGGAGAATATCTCTATCCTTAAGGACGCTGCCGCATCATCTATCTACGGTAGCCGTGCTGCCGGCGGTGTGATTCTTATAACCACCCGCACCGGTAAGGAAGGCAAGGTGACAGTGAACTACAGCGACTCTTTCCGCTGGAGCAAGGCTGTGGGTATGCCTAAAATGGCTAACTCATACATCTGGGCTAATGTAATGAACAATGCTGCTCTCAACAGCGGCGGCACATGGTTCACCCAGGACTATCTCGACGCTCTTAAGGAAGTTGTTGACGGTACTAAGCCCGAAACAATGTTCCGCAACACTAAAAACAATCGCTGGGAAGTTTGGGACGGTGATTTCGGTCCTCTGCCTCAGGGCAATACCGACTGGCTTGACGAGCATTTCGGCAAAACTCCTTTCTCACAGGAGCACAACATTTCTTTGACCGGAGGTACTGACAAGTATGATTTCTACTTTTCAGGCAACATCCTCAGCCAGGAGGGTATTCTCCGTTACGGTGATGATAATATGCAGCGTTACACTGTCAACTCTAAGATTAATGTCTATCTGACAAAGTGGCTCACATTCGGCTACAGCGCACGCTGGTATCGTGGTCAGTACGATGCTCCTTCGTTTGTATCTAACTATGCAGGCTCAGAGTTGTATCACAACATTGCGCGTTATTGGCCGATCATTCCTACTCATGACCCCAACGGCTATCCCGTTGTTGAATCATTCATCGATGCTATGGAGAACGGCGGTCGCTACAAGAATATAGAGGATAAGTTTGACCAGCAGTTCTCATTTATCGCACGTCCGCTTGAGGGATTGACTGTGAACGCAGAATTCAACTACCGCTCAACCAACACCAATACCTCCCAGGATATTCAGCAGACGTATGGTTGGGATGTTGACGGAGTGCCTTATCCCCGCAACCCGAACGGTTATCCCTATGGAGCAGGTGGTGAGGGTAGCCAGATGTATGAGTACAACTACCGTTCAAACTACTTCAACCCCAATATCTACGGCACTTACTCACACACATTCGCCGAGGACCACAACTTCAAGGTTATGGCAGGTTTCCAGAGCGAATGGTATCACTATAAGTCATTCAACGCAAGCCGCAACGGTATAATCAATGGTCTCCCCTTCCTCAGCATGACTGACGGCGAGACTATCAAAGTAGGCAGCGGCGCCGCTACCTGGAGCACCGCAGGCTGGTTCGGCCGTATCAACTACGACTACAAGGGCCGCTACCTTGTTGAGGGTAATATCCGCTACGACGGTTCTTCACGCTTCCGCAAGGACAGCCGCTGGACAACAAGCCCCTCTTTCTCACTCGGCTGGAATATCGCCAACGAGGCATTCATGGAAAATTCCCGCAGGACTGTCAATACTCTTAAGCTCCGCTACTCATGGGGTAAACTCGGCAACCAGAACACCGACAACTGGTATCCTACTTACGTAACCATGGGCTATGCAGGCAACAATGCAGGCTGGCTGGTTAATGGCACAGACAAAAACGCAACAGCGTGGATGCCGGGTCTCGTATCAAGCACACTCACATGGGAGAAAAATCGCACTTGGGACATAGGTCTTGACTGGGGTCTCTTCAACAACCGCTTCACCGGTACTATCGACTACTACAACCGCCGCACTCAGGATATGGTAGGTCCTGGCGAAGTTCTTCCCGGTGTATTCGGTGCTAATGTGCCTAATGTCAACAACCTGTCAATGACTTCCAAAGGATGGGAACTCACAGTAAGCTGGCGTGACCGCATCCAGGATTTCGCTTATGGCGTGACATTCAACCTCTACGACCACACCACTACTGTAGATGAATATCCCAATGAAAACAAGTCGCTCAGCAGCTACTATAACGGAGCGAAACTTGGCGATATCTGGGGTCTCACAACTGTAGGTCTGGCAAAAACTGATGAAGAGATGAATGCTCATCTCAAGCAGCTTGACCAGAACTATGCGAACTCTCATGAAGGTCAGCTTCCCGCTCAGGCACTGCGTGGTCAGAACCAGCTCGGCACTGGATGGAAAGCAGGTGACATCATGTATGCCGACCTTGACGGAGACGGTCAGATCACATCCGGCGAATGGACTCTCGATGACCATGGCGACTACAGTGTGATAGGTAACACAACTCCCCGCTACAACTTCGGTCTCAATCTCGAGGCTCAGTGGAAGGGCTTTGACCTCAAGGTATTCTTCCAGGGTACAATGAAACGTGACTACTGGGCAGGTTCTGGCAATGAGGTGTTCTGGGGCGCAAGCGGCATCGGCAAATGGTGGGCTATGGTTTACGAACCGCATCTCGACTATTTCCGTCCGGAAGGCACAGACGATATCCTCGGTCAGAATGTTAACGCATACTATCCCCGTGTTAACTGGGGTGGTCCCAACAACAGAGCTACCCAGACACGTTATCTTCAGAACGCAGCTTATTGCCGTCTGAAAAACGTGACTGTAGGCTATACTCTGCCTCAGAACATTACCCGCAAGGCATATATCGAGCGTGCACGCGTATTCGTGAGCGGTGAAAACCTCGCTACTATCACAAACTTCTCAAAGCTGGGTGATCCCGAACTCATCGAGGCTTACAACAGTTCTTGGGGCTTCGGCAAGGTTTATCCTCTGTCACGCGTATTCTCTGTTGGTCTTAACGTAACCTTCTAAATTCTAAAAACAGATATGAACAAATATATAAGCTCGCTACTGTTCGCTACTGCCGCTGTGGGGCTCGCATCCTGCAACGACTATCTCGACAGAGAGCCGGAGGATAAGATTATCCCCGAAAACTTCTTTAATTCGGAAGCGAACCTCAAGGCATATACCTTGAACTTCTATACAATGTTTCCGTCACACTCTGACGATGCGTATGCACTTGGCACTTTCTCAAGTGACAACGGCACAGACAACCAGGTTTCTTCAAGCGTTGGTCCCGGCACTTATTGGGTGCCCGGTGAATGGCGCGTAGGTCAGGGCACAGAGAACTGGAGCTTCGGCAATATCCGCTCGCTCAACTATTTCATCAACAACGTGAAATCTGTGCTTGCCGCCGGAGGATATGATGCTATCAGCGGCTCCGAGTCCGGCATCAACCAGGCTATCGGCGAGGCATACTTCTTCCGTGCTTACAGCTACTGGAGCGGTTATAAGGCTATAGGTGACTATCCTATAATCGATGACGTGCTCCCCAACGACAAGGAGTTCCTTCTCGAAAAATCTGTTCGCTACCCGCGTAATCAGGTTGCACGCCACATTCTTGCCGATCTTGACACAGCTATCATGAACCTGCCTGATGTTTCTACGGCTTATGGCAAAAACGGTCTCACAAAGAATGCTGCCCGTCTATTCCGCAGCCGCGTGGCACTCTTCGAAGGCACATGGCTGAAGTATCACAAAGGCACAGCCCTTGTGCCCGGCGGACCCGGATGGCCCGGCGATGCTGCTAAGCTTGGTGACTTCAATATCGATTCCGAGAGCAGCTTCTTCTTGAACGAGGCTCTTAAGAGCGGTAAGGAAGTAGGCGACCAGTTTGTAAATAACCTCGTCAACAACACAGCCACCCGCGAAGGTATGGGACACGGCTTCACTATTGCCAACCCCTACTACTGCATGTTTGCTATAGAGGATCCCGGTGTGTATGACGAAGTGCTATTGTTCCGCTCATACAGCCTTTCACAGGGCCTCGCTACACAGATTCAGAACCAGTTCCAGCAGAATGCCGGCGGCACAGGCTGGACACGCGGTATGGTCAACAGTTTCGTGATGGAGAACGGTCTGCCTATCTATGCTGCAGGTTCAGGCTATGATCCCGAATGGGAAAACCTTGGTGTGGACGCTACACTTCAGGGTCGCGACTCACGTCTGATTATCTTCTCAAAGGGCGACAACACCATTATGACTTATGGTCTGTCTGGCAGCGATGACGGTCGTTACTCAATGAACTATATCTTCAGCAATGACCGCGGCACAAAGTGTTCAACCGGTTTTGCTATCAAGAAAGGTCAGGACTACGACTATGCGCAGCTTAACGGTAACCTGCAGTCAACCACCGGTTCAATCACATTCCGTGCAGTTGAGGCTATGCTCAACTATATGGAGGCTTGTGTAGAGCTCAACGGAAGTGTTGACGGTACTGCCGACAGCTACTGGCGCGCTATCCGCAATCGTGCAAAGGTTAATCCCGACTACATGATTACTGTAAACGCTACCGAGATGGATAAGGAAGCTATTGGTGACTGGGGCGCATACTCACATGGTCAGCTCGTAAGCCCGCTTCTCTACAATGTTCGCCGCGAGCGCCGCAACGAGCTTTGCGCCGAGGGACGCCGTCTGGATGACCTCCGCCGCTGGTGTGCTCTTGACAAGATGATTACAACACCCTATCAGATTGAGGGCATTAAATATTGGGGCACGGTTTACGCAGATCCTGACAGCAAAATGTATATCCTGACACCTGACGGTACAGCACCTATTGTAGATATCAACTCAGGTAAAGGCAACGTTTCGCCGAAAGAAAACAGTGACTACTTCCGTCCCTATCAGGTGACCACAGTCAATAACCTCGGTTTCAATGGTCTGCGCTTTACACGCGCTCACTATCTGAATCCTATCGGTCACAATGTGTTCGTTTACGCATCGCCTGACAAGCAGGTTGCCAACTCGGTGGTTTATCAGAACCCCGGATGGCCTACCGAAGGCGGTCAGCCGGCATCGAACCTCGACTAAGAGATAATTGATTTTAAAGATACGGCTCACGGCTTGTGAAAGTAGTGGGTCCCGCGGTAACTGATCCGCGTTAATAGAGAGAACGGGCGGCAGGATGAACCCCATCATCCCGCCGCCCTCTCTCTTTTTATTTTTATGGCATCTTATTTATAGAACGTACTTTGTGTGATGTGAGCGTCGCAGACGCTCTTACATGACTAACCCCGGCTAATTCGCTGACGCTCCACTAAGCGCTATTATCCTGCGACCCGCAAGGGAAATTTTATAGGTGGCAACAACAAAAAAAAGGAGGCTTCAGCCTCCTTTTTTTATAAGATGTGATTGGAATCTTATGCCTTGATGCGCTCTACGTATGAGCCGTCGCGGGTGTCAACTTTCACTTTGTCGCCGATGTTGCAGAAGAGGGGCACACGGATTTCGGCACCGGTCTCCAGAGTTGCGGGCTTGAGAGTGTTTGTTGCGGTGTCACCCTTGATGCCGGGCTCGGTGTAGGTGATTTCGAGCACTACGCTGGTGGGCATCTCGCAGGTGAGGATGGTGTCGGAAGCGGCGTGTACCATAGCTTCGCAGATGTCACCCTCTTTGAGGAACTGCACGCCGTCGATGCTTTCGCCGGGGAGCGCAACCTGTTCAAAGGTTTCGGTGTGCATGAAGTTGTAGCCCATGTCGTCCTTGTAGAGGTACTGATAGGGGCGGCGCTCTATGCGCACTTCCTCAACTTTCACGCCGCTGTTCCATGTCTTGTCGATTACGCGGCCGGTCTTTACATTTTTGAGCTTGGTGCGCACAAAAGCGGGACCTTTGCCGGGTTTTACATGGAGAAATTCAACGATGAAGAAATAATTGCCGTCTATGACGAGCCACATTCCGTTCTTAACAGCACCAGTTGTAGCCATAAATTATTTTGTGATGTTATTTGTCATGTAATGCCAATTGCACCACAAAATTACAAAAAATCCCGAAATGAATGATTATCGGGTGTGCAACGGTTGGCGAATATATTGTAATTTCGATGCGTGAAAGCAAAAAAAAGGTGCATATCAAGCAATTTGTGCTCAAAAAGTGTTTTTTTTGTGTGTAGGTCCACACCTTAATATATAATATATGGATAGAGATATGTCTGTGCCTGAGATAGAGAGTCATCCTTTGGCGCCTTTTATGCCTGACGGGGCACGGGTGCTGATAATGGGTACGTTTCCGCCGAAAAAATCGCGCTGGAGCATGGATTTCTATTACCCCAACAAGATAAATGATTTCTGGCGGGTGATGGGACTGGTGTTTTATGACAATACGGACCGTTTCTGGAACCCGGCATCCAAGTCGTTTCTGCTCGACGATATTAAGGATTTTCTTACCGAGCGCGGCATTGCCATGAACGATACGGGCGCGAAAGTGCGCCGCCTGCGCGACAACGCTTCGGACAAGTATCTGGAGATAGTGCAGCCGGTAGACCTCGGCGCGCTCCTTGACCTGATGCCCCACTGCCACACGATAGCCACCACCGGCGAGAAAGCCGCGGGGGTAGTTGCGGCAATAACGGGCTGCGAGGCTCCGGCTGCGGGCAAGAGCGTGGACACGGAGTGGCACGGCAGAAAACTGACTGTGTGGCGCATGCCGAGCACGAGCCGCGCCTATCCGCTGCCGCTCGCCAAAAAGGCGGAAGCCTATGCCGCGATGTTTCGCAGCACAGGCCTCCTGTAATCATTATGAAAAATATTGTCAGATGATGCTGTTGGCCTTGGTCCACTCGACAATTTCGTCGATGTGGCCGAAGGCGAGACCGGTGACGGTGTCGGCGCAGCCGTAGTACACGGCGAGGCGTCCGGTGTCGGCGTCGCACAGAGCGGCGCAGGGGAATGTGACGTTGGGCACATCGCCGGTGAGCTCATATATCTCGCGCGGAGAGATGAGATAGGGACCGCTGCGCGCAAGCACTCGCCACGGCTCGTCAAGGTCGAGCAGCGCTGAGCCGAAGGCATACACATAGCCGTTGCACGAGCGGAGCACGCCGTGGTATATCAGCAGCCAGCCTTCGGAGGTTTCGATAGGCACTGGTCCGGCGCCGATTTTCATGCACTGCCAGGCGCTCAGCTCGAATGCTGCGGGCGACATCACATGGCGGTGGTGTCCCCAGAACTCCATGTCGGGGCTCTCGCTGTAGAAAATGTCGCCGAAGGCGGTGTGGCCGGTGTCGCTCGGGCGCGATAGCATGGCGTATTTGCCGTTGATTTTGCGTGGGAAGAGCACTCCGTTGCGGTTGTAGGGCAGAAATGCGTTTTCAAGCTGATGGAATGTCTCGAAATCGGTTGTCCACGCCACTCCGATTGTGGGGCCGTGGTAGCCGTTGCACCAGGTCACCCAGTAGCGGTCGTCGATTTTGGTCACGCGCGGGTCGTAGCCGTACTCCCATGCCCCAATCTCCGGATTGGCTCCGGTGAGGCGGATGTCCTCCTCATTTATGCGCCAGTTGATGCCGTCGGCGCTGAATCCGGCGTGGAGACGCATGCGGCGGTTGGTGTCGTCGCAGCGGAAAACTCCGGCAAATCTCTTGTCGCCGGTGCCGAAAGGCACCACGGCGCTGTTGAAGATACTGTTTGAGGTGGAAAGCAGATTGCGGGGTATGACCGGATTGGCGCTGTAGCGCCACATCACGTCCTTACTCCCCGCCGGCCTCGGCTCCCACGGCATATCGGGCAGACTGCCCGTCGCTATTGTCAGTTTTTTGCTGTTCATCAGGTGTTTCGTATGTTGAAGATGTTTCTGAATCGGCGGTGTCGGGGTGAGAAAATGGTATGAACCAGGTCATTATGAATGCCGGCACGGTAGCCACCATGACGGCTGTGAAAAACCAGTTGTAGCCGAGCGCGTCGCAGATATATCCGCTTATGGCTCCGGTGAGCATCACCGAGAAGTTCATTATGCCGCTGGCAAAGGCGTAGTGGGCCATCTGGTGCTTGCCCGGCGCAACCTGCTGCATCATAAACAGGGTGAGTCCCACGAAGCCGAATCCGTAGCCGAAATATTCAACGGCAATCGCTCCGGCGGTAATCCATATCTGCGTGGGCTGAAACCATGCCAGCAGAGCGTATGCAATAAAAGGAATGTTGAATATGCAGCAGAGGCTGAACAGGCTGCGCCTGAGTCCGCGGTGGGCAATGAAATAGCCGGCAAGAAGCGAGCCGAGCAAAAAGGCTGCGGAGCCGACAGTGCCGTAGTACATGCCTATCTCCTCGTTGCTCAGGGCGAGTCCTCCCTCGGCGCGGTCGCTCATCAGGAAGAGGGGCACGATTTTCATGACGAATCCCTCGCCGAGGCGATACAATATTATAAATGCGATATAATACCAGATATAGCGCTTGGTAAAGAATGCGGCAATTACTTCGCGGAGTTTTGACAGCCCCTCGCGCATGGTTGGCGTCTGCCCGGTAGCTGCCTGCGCCGCTCCCGGCACAGCCTTGATGTGGTATGTGCCCAATATCAGGAACAGTACTCCGATGGCGGCGAGAACTATCATCCATGCGTCAATATAATGCTCGCGCGCGGGAGTGTCGGTGTCGCCGAAATGGCGCGCCAGTATGCCGGCGAGCCCCACGAGTCCGCCGGTAGCGACGAGCTTGGCGAGATTGTAGAACGCTCCCTGCCAGCCGATGTACTGGCTCTGATGCCTGGCGCTGAGTTCGGACATATACACTCCGTCGGCGGCTATGTCGTGGGTGGCTCCGCTGAACGCCACTACCGCGAAGATGGCTATTAGGATGGCGAAGCAGTCGGGAATATTCAGCGCCAGAGCGGCTATGCCGAAGAGGAGGCCCGAGAGAATCTGGGTGCTGACAACAAAAAATTTCTTGGTCTTGAAAATCTCCAGGAAGGGGCTCCAGAGAAATTTTATGGTCCATGGCCACATGATGAGCGATGTCCAGAACGCTATCTGCGCGTTGGGCACCTGAAGATTCTTGAACATCACGGCGGCAACCATGTTGAGCACCACAAATGGGAGCCCCATGGCAAAATATACGGTAGGCACCCACTTCAGGGGGTGGTGTGTGGATTTATCTTTGGATGACATAGCTCTGCAAGAGTGAATGTGTAATCAACTATGACACAAAAATAAGCAAAATGCACTGAATCTGCAAAATAATCACTACCTTTGCAGCGCAATAAGGAAAACAATATAAAGTCTAACTTATTAACGAAAACAAAAAACTTATTTATTAACCATTTAAATGACTGAAGAAGTAAAGACCAGCCCGGTTGAGGATTTCGACTGGGAAGCCTATGAAAAAGGCGAAACCGTGCGTGAGAAGTCACGCGAGGAACTCACCAAAACCTATGACGAGAGTCTCAACACCGTCAAGGACAAAGAGGTGATCGAAGGCACAATCATCGCTCTCAACAAGCGCGAGGCCGTTGTCAACATCGGCTACAAGAGCGATGGTATCATCCCCATGAACGAATTCCGCTACAATCCCGACATCAAGATCGGCGACACTGTAGAGGTGTTCATCGAAAACCAGGAGGACAAAAAAGGTCAGCTCATCCTGAGCCACCGCAAAGCTCGCGCAGCACGCTCATGGGAGCGCGTCAACGAAGCTCTTGAAAAGGACGAAATCATAAAGGGCTACATCAAGTGCCGCACAAAAGGCGGCATGATTGTGGACGTATTCGGCATCGAGGCATTCCTTCCCGGATCTCAGATTGACGTGCGTCCCATCCGCGACTACGATATCTTCGTGGGCAAGACCATGGAATTCAAGGTCGTTAAAATCAATCAGGAATTCAAAAACGTCGTTGTCAGCCACAAGGCTCTCATCGAGGCCGAGCTCGAGCAGCAGAAGCGCGAAATCATCGCCAAGCTCGAGAAGGGTCAGGTGCTCGAAGGCACTGTCAAGAACATCACCAGCTACGGTGTGTTCATCGACCTCGGCGGTGTGGACGGTCTTATCCACATCACCGACCTCAGCTGGGGCCGCGTAAGCCACCCCGAAGAGGTTGTTCAGCTCGACCAGAAGCTCAATGTCGTTATCCTCGACTTCGACGACGAGAAGAAGCGCATCGCTCTCGGTCTCAAGCAGCTCCAGCCCCATCCCTGGGATGCCCTCAGCGCAGACCTCAAGGTTGGCGACAAAGTCAAGGGCCGCGTAGTGGTTATGACCGACTACGGCGCATTCGTGGAAATCGCTCCCGGTGTAGAAGGTCTTATCCATGTCAGCGAAATGTCATGGAGCCAGCACCTGCGCAGCGCTCAGGACTTCATGAAGGTTGGCGACGAAGTTGAGGCAGTTGTGCTCAACCTCGACCGCGAGGACCGCAAGATGAGCCTCGGCATCAAGCAGCTCAAGAACGATCCCTGGGAAAACATCGAAACCAAATATCCTCTGGGCAGCAAGCACACAGCGCGTGTGCGCAACTTCACCAACTTCGGCGTGTTCGTTGAAATCGAAGAGGGCGTAGACGGCCTCATCCACATCAGCGACCTCAGCTGGACCAAGAAGGTTAAGCACCCCAGCGAATTCACTCAGATCGGCGCTGACATCGAAGTGCAGGTTCTTGAAATCGACAAGGACAACCGCCGTCTCTCACTCGGCCACAAGCAGCTCGAGGAGAACCCCTGGGATGTATTCGAGACAGTGTTCACCGTGGGCTCAGTTCACGAAGGCACTATCGTAGAGATGGTAGAGAAAGGCGCAGTAGTCGCTCTTCCCTACGGTGTTGAAGGCTTCGCTACTCCCAAGCACCTTGTGAAGGAGGACGGCACCCAGGCACAGGTTGACGAAAAGCTCAACTTCAAGGTTATCGAGTTCAACAAGGACAGCAAGCGCATCATCCTCAGCCACAGCCGTATCTTCGAGGACGAGGCTAAGGCAGAGCGCACAGAGGCACGCAAGGCAAAACGCGCAACCAAGCGCGCAGCCGAGGAGACTCCCGTTCTCACCACACCCATCGAGAAGACAACTCTCGGTGACCTCGAGGCACTTGCAGCTCTCAAAGAAAAACTCAGCGACAATAAATAAGTAACATACTTGTTTTCACATCAAGCGGGCGACCCCTTTCCGGGCCGCCCGCTTTGTGTGTATAGCCTCGCTGAAGCTCGCCGCCGGGGACAAACAATGGCTGAGCCGCCAGATATTAAGACCCTTTGGTTCGCGGGTAAAGAGGAGCGGCAGCGCCGCAAAGAGCCGCATGACGGCGTGTCAGATTGTAGCCCCAAGCAAGCGAGGCAGCGCCTCGTGCAGCTTGGGGTATAGATATCCCCTGAAAGATTGTTGCAGCGCAACAAATCAATTCCTCATCAGAATTGCTACTCTGTAGCAATCTCCTGTAGGCGTGTATATTACCCCAAGCTGCGCGCAGCTCTGCCGCGCTTGCATGGGGCTACAGCTGAAACGGTGCTAACGCACCTTTTGGCTGCTCTGCAGCTCTTTCATTATGTACAATAATACTACAGCCTGGAAAATCCGAGCCCCATTATAAGTCTTATAATCTCTTATAAAAGGAAGCTGCGGCAGGGGGACCTGTCGCAGCTTCTACTAAACTATGCTGAAAAAGATTATTTGGCAGCGGCTTTCTTGGCGGGAGCTTTCTTGGCAGCGGGTTTCTTAGCCGATGCCTTTTTTTCGGTCTCTGCGGCTTTCTCGCGGAGAGCGTGCTCCTCGTTGTAGTGCTCGAGGTTCTGACGCATGGAGGATACCTCCTTGTTGAGGGCCTCGATTTCGTTTGCCTGGTTGCGGATAGTGGTGAGCAGGGAGTTGAGCTCTTCGTTCTCAATCGAGAGGGGATACTGCTCTTCGACGCGCACGATGAAGTCTGCCAGCACGTTCATGTAGTTGGTGAATGCCTGGAAGGGTGTTTCATACGGACTGAAGTGGGAGTGAACCGCGCCGTCGGCAAAGTGCTTGGTGGCCATATAGAAGAAATGGTCGGAAGCCTGGAGGTAGTACCAGTCCTGCTTGAGTCGGCGGTCGTCGCAGAGGCGCACGCGCTCGGCCACAGAGTAGAGCTTGTTGAATGCCTCGTGCTGGAGCTTGTTGCCGAGCCAAGCAGAGGTGTCGCGTGCTTCGTCAGCCCATGAGATGGGGTGAACGACTGAGAGTTCGCCTACGGGTTTGAGCTTGCTGACAGCATCACTGGGTGTCCAGAAGTCGATGCCGCGCTCTTTGGCGAAGCGGGGGAGCGCTTCGAGGAACTGGAAGATGCCGGTGTCGCGTCCCTGGAGCTCGCCGAATGTCTCGAGGTTCATGAACAGGTTGATAATCTGCTCATCGGGAGGGGTGTTTGCAATCCAGTCGATGTATTTGTCGGCTGTGAGGGGATATGCGTCCCATTCGGGGTTGCTGAAGCGGAATGCGATGTCGTCGCTGAGCTTGGAGTTTTTGAGCAGGAGCTTGAGCTTGGGTGCGCTTGCGGCGCTGTAGACATAGTTGGGTGACTTCCAGCCGAGGATGTGCTTTGCGCCTTCGGTGATGGCTCCCTTGTAGCCCATGGCGAGAATCTGGGGAGCGAGTTCATCGCAGTAGATGAGCTCAGTGTTGCGGAACACTTTGGGACGCACTCCGAATAGCTCGAAAATCTTGTCGTCGTGTGCCTTGACTTGAGCGGCAAACTCGTCGGGGTCGGCGAGCGATGACAGCGAGTGGGCGTATGTCTCGGCGAGGAATTCAACCTTGCCTGTGTCGGCGAGCTTTTTGAGGAGGTCGATGAACTCGGGCACATATTGCTCGAACTGCTCGAGGGCGGTGCCTGTGATGGAGAGGGCGCAGCGGAATGCTCCGTTGCTCTCCTCTATCATTTTGAGAAGGCTCTCTGCAGCGGGGATGTAGCTGTGGTGGGCTATGCGGGTAACGATGTCGTCGTTGGCGAAGTCATCGTAATAGTAATGGTCGTTGCCTATATCGAAGAAACGGTATCTCTTGAGCCTGAACGGTTGATGAATCTGAAAATAAAAACAAATTGCTTTCATGATGTCAGAGGGTATGATTGTGTTTTTTTTGATTACGATAGTTGATTAGTGCCTGTAGGAGTCGATGACTCTGCGGTAGATGTCGATGACTTTCGCGCCGGCTTTGTCCCATGTGATGCGGTTCACCTCATCAAGTCCGTCCTCGCGGAGCTGATTGTACATGGCGGGATAGGTTATTATCGAGTTGATGGCGTCGGCCATTGCGTCGATGTCCCAGTAGTCGGTTTTGATTACATTGTCGAGAATCTCGGCACATCCGCTCTGCTTGGAGATAATGGAGGGAACTCCTATCTGCATGGCTTCAAGGGGAGAAATACCGAAGGGCTCGGATACGCTTGGCATCACATACACGTCGCTGGCCTTTAGCATCTCGTAGACCTGCTTGCCTTTCTGGAAGCCCGGGAAGTGGAAGCGGTCGGCGATGCCACGCTCAGCCGCGAGATGAATCATCTTGTCCATCATGTCGCCGCTGCCTGCCATCACGAAGCGTACGTTGTGGTTGTTTTTGAGCACACGCGCAGCAGCCTCGACGAAGTACTCTGGGCCTTTCTGCATGGTGATACGCCCGAGGAAGGTCACGACTTTCTCTTTGGGCTTGGTGACGCTCAGATTGAGAAGGTCGTCGCTGAGGGGTGTCACAGCGTTGTGTACTGTGGTGACTTTGGCGGGGTCGATGCCGTATTTCTCGATAACGGTCTGACGGGTGAGGTTGCTCACAGTCATGATGTGGTCGGCATGGTTCATGCCGTCCTTCTCGATGCCGAACACGGTGGGGTTGACATTGCCGCGGGAGCGGTCGAAGTCGGTTGCGTGCACATGAATCACGAGGGGTTTGCCCGTAACCTGCTTGGCATGGATGCCGGCGGGGTAGGTGAGCCAGTCGTGGGAGTGGATGATGTCGAAGTCAAGGGTCCGCGCGATGACTCCGGCACAAATCGAGTAGTTGTTTATCTCTTCGATAAGGTTGTCGGGGTAGCGTCCGGAAAATTCGATACAGCCGAGGTCGTTGGTGCGCATGTAGTTGAAGTCGGCGTAGATATGGTCGCGGAGTCTGTAATAGAGGTCGGGATCCATAACCTTGCCGATGCGCTGGTCGACATATTCGCGGTTAACGTCGCGCCATGCGACAGGCACCTGCGACGCGCCGATGATATGGGCGAAGCTTTTGTCCTCGTCGCCGAAGGGTTTGGGAATGACGAATGTTATGTCCATGTCGCCACACTCCCACATTCCTTTTGTGAGGCCGTAGCTGGCGGTTCCGAGTCCGCCGAGGATATGAGGTGGGAACTCCCACCCGAACATTAGAGCTTTCATGGAGTGTGGAGATTACATGTTGAATTTCTTAAGTGTAGTGAGTGTGCGCAGTATTTCCGCCACATTGGTTATGTGGCTTATTGCGCCTCGGCCGCTGAAGGGCGGGTTGCCGTCGTAGAGCTGCGACAGGGAGCCTATGCAGCCGTTGGTCATCTCGTCCTCGTAGCCGATGAGCATACGGTCGATGTAGCTCACGCCGCTCATGCCGAACACTCTCAGATATGCGTCGGCGTAGAAGCCGAAGAGCCATGGACGGGCGGGACCGTTGTGGAGCGCCATCTCACGTTCCTCAGGTGAGCCGAGGTAGAAGGGACGGTAGCCGAAGCTCTTGGGGGAGAGGGTGCGCAATCCTTTAGGAGTGAGCAGCTCGCGGGTAACTACGTCAAGCACTCCCTTGCGCTGGCGGCGGTCAAGCGGCGAGTAGTCGAGGCCGATTGCCACAGCCATGTTGGGGCGCACGGACGGGTCGGCATAGGTGCCGTTGACGTAGTCGTAGAGATAGCCGTAGTCGTTTAGGAAGGCATCGATAAACGCCGGTTTCATCTTTTCAGCTGTCTCAATCCATTTTGTGCGCTCGCTTTGGAGGTCGGGTATGTTTTCGGTAAGTGCGGCGGCAAACATGAGGGCGTTGTACCACAGCGCGTTGAATTCTACCAGGTAGCCTGTGCGCGGCACAAGGGGACGGCCATAAAGCGCGGCATTCATCCACGACACCGGAGATGACGCGCCCATGGTGAACACCATGCCGTTGTCCTCGACTCTCAGGTTGGGATGACGGTTCTCTATAATATAGGTGAGTATCTCGCGGATGAAGGGGAGATAGCGCTCGGCGGCAGCTTCGTTGCCGTATGCCTTGGCATATTGCTGGAGCGACCACATGCACCACAGGGGTATGTCGGGAAGGTCAATGCCCTGGATGCGTGGCGAAAGTTCGCCGGTGTTCATGAAATGTACGAGTGCTTCGCGGCCGGTTTCCATAATCGCCTCGAAGTCCTCGCGGTGATTGATGGCGATAGTTGCGCCGGGGAGCGCCATGAAGGTGTTTCGTGCGAGCACTTTGCCCCAGGGATAGCCGCTGATAAGGAATTCGCCGTCCTTGTCCTTGAGGTAGCACTGCTTGGCGGCGTTTTTGAGGCAGTTGAAGAAGCTCGTGCGGCATGTGCGCGATGCAATCTCTGTTTCATACATCTTGGTCAGCGAGCGTGGTGGCACTTCGCTCACGCCTGCGGAGAATATGATTGATTCGCCTTTCTTTATAGGTATCTCGAAGTATCCGGGCACCCAGAGGTCCTCGGTGTACGGCACTCCGCGCTCAAGGTCCTTGAGATACTCGAAGCCTTTGTACCAATGGGCGTCGTATGTCCACTCAGGCTTGCGGTTAAACTGCATGTAGAGGGTGGGGTAGCCGTCATAGAGGCGCGCGGCGATGCCGTTCGGCACTTCCGGTGTGTCGGTATTTAGCGCGTTGTTCTCTACGCACAGCTGGTTAGCTTCTCTGAATGCGAGCATCGGTTTGAAGCGCAGGGTTGTGGGGCTGTGTGCCTCTACAAGTGTGTAGCGGATGAGGAGACGGTTTTCATGTGAGATGAAGATTTTTTCTTTGGTGAGGATTACTCCCCCTACGCGGTATGTGGTGCGCGGCACGCTCTCGCAGTCGAATTCTCTGATGTACTTGTGGCCGTTGGGGCTGTAGACGCCTCCGCTGTAGCGGTGAAGTCCGAGATTGAACGGCGCTCCGTGCTGGATGACAGTCACGTCAAGCGAAGACAGAAGCACATGCGAGGAATTTCCCATCTCGGGAATGGGGAGCACCAGCAGGCCATGCTGCTTGCGTGTGTTGCAGTCCACCACCGATGTGCAATGATAAGCACCACTCTGATTAGTGCGGAGCATCTCTTTCATCAGCGATTGCTCCAGGTTAATCATGAGGTTTTTATCAAATTTCAGGTAGCTCATGTTATATTAATGTTAAGGTATGATTTCAATGGTATTTTTATATCGGTGAGGATGAGCACACGAATGTAACTCAAAATTCACACTTATACAAAAAAAATGTGTAAAATTTGATTTTTTGGCGAAATTATGCCTGCAAAACCGGTGTTTTTGCTTCCATCCTGTCTATTTTGCGAAGCTGCCACCACACCATAGCGGCTGTTACGACAGTAGCGCACAGGTCGCTGAGTGGGAAGGAGCTCCACACTCCGTCAAGACCCATGCTGCGGGGTAGGGTTAGAAGTAACGGTATCAGGAATATTACCTGGCGTGTGAGGCTCAGGAATATTGATTTGCCGGCGTTGCCGATTGACTGGAAGAATGTAGTGGCGACAACCTGGAAGCCGACAGCCCAGAATGCCAGCAGAGAGATGGAGAATGCACGCGAAGTCACGGCGATGAGTTCCGCATCGGTGGTGAAAGCTCTGGCCACGAGTGACGGAAATGCGAGCCCGAAAGCGCAGCCTATGCAGCACACCGCGCTGCCGCAGCCTACCGCGAGCCAGAATGTGCGCCGCAGGCGCGGGTATAGCCCTGCGCCGT
>JAIDJW010000181.1 GCA_029052015.1 Paramuribaculum sp.
TTCATGTCAGGAAAGCGTAAGAGTGATCGGGAAAAATATTATACGTTCTTTTATATCAGTGATAGGATATATGGTAGAAAAGAGGGATGCTCTGGAATGAGTCTCACTGAGTTGTGGAAAGAGATTGTAAACTTCTACGATCGTCTACGACTCTGGTATGAAAACCGGGAGCTATATAATCGTGCGGGAACTCTCGTAATATTCGGAGAAAAGCTTCCCGCCATGATAGAGGCTACCCGACGGATGAGGAACACCGAGCGAATCAAATATCTGGAAGGGGAAATAATTAGGCTTATACCAGATTCGGATAAACTTCTTTCGCTGCGTTACGGTAAAGATTCTGCAGAGCTTTTACGTGTGCTTACCTGGTTTAATGTCAAGACCATTGATAATTCTCGCGAGCGTTTCCCCTTTGATAAGTTCAAGGAGGGTAGTGGGTGGAGCCTTGAACATATACATGCTCAAAATTCAGAAGGTCTTGGAAATGAGAAACAATGGCACACGTGGATTGATAAGCAGAAAGAGGCACTTTACTCTCTTCCGGAATCATCCGAAAGAAATCTCTTAATCAAAGAAGCCACCGAAGCTGTCAGCCTTGAAGCCATGGGACGCCCTCTTTTCGAATCTCTCTTCATAAGAATTACTGAAATGCTTTCTGCTCGTCTGGAAGATGATGACGAGGATGCAAATATGCATTCCATACGAAATCTCGCGTTGCTACAGGCCAATGATAACGCGGCCCTAAATAACTCTGTGTTTGAGGCAAAGAGAAAAATGATAGGTGACCTTGATCGTAAAGGGCATTTTATACCGGTATGCACGCGAAATGTCTTTACCAAGTATTACACGCCCGCTTCCGATAATCAGCTTTATTTTTGGGGTGATTCAGATAGGGAGGCTTATCTTGACATGATATGTAAAACCATTTATTGATATGGAAAAGATTTCATTCAAGGAATTATTTGATGATGGCAGATATCTGGTGATTCCTAAAATACAGCGTGATTATGCTCAAGGGCGTAAATCAATGGAAGAGATAAGAAATAATTTCATTGGTGCGCTTTATGACGCTCTGTTGGATGGCGCGGGTATAAACCTTGATTTTATATATGGGTCTATAGAAATAGCCAAGATACAAAAGACTGACAACGATGAAGACGAGAAAGAAAAAGTTATTTCTTTTGTTCCGCTTGATGGCCAACAACGCCTGACAACTTTGTACCTTCTATATTGGCTTGTATCGCGTCGTGAGGACAAGAAAGAAGAGAGTTTGTTTCTAAAACGGTTCAGTTATGAGACCAGATATACCACTCGGCTTTTCTGTGAATTCCTGAATGATACTTTTGAACCGGAGTTTAATCAGACTCTTTCAGAGGAGATTAAGGATGATTCCGAATATTTGCTTTCATGGGAACGAGATCCATCAGTGAGAGGGATGAAGCGGATGCTTGATGCACTTGATGAAAAATTCTATCGCAGTGGTGTTCGGATAGACAATTTATGGGAAAAGCTGGACAAGATAACTTTTCTCAGAGAAACTCTTGATAATCTTGGGAGCACTGACGACATATATATAAAGATGAATTCTCGTGGCAAGCCCCTAACAAGATTCGAGCATTTCAAGGCAGAACTCGACAGTGTCGTGAGTGATGATCTCTTTGCCGAGAAGATGGATACTGTATGGACGGATATATTTTGGAATATTCGCGAAGAAAGCGACAATATCCGTGAGCTTCCAATTGTTGATGATGCGATTCTGCGTTATATTCGTTTTATTGCAGATACTATTTGCTATAAGAAGAATGGCGAACCGGCACCGGTCGATGATTTCGATATGATTCGAGACGTTTATTCAAGTGTTGAAAATCAGAGAATTTTATCGGAGTCAATGGATTGCCTCAAAGATTTGGATACTGATGAATTCTTTGATGCTATATTTTCAGATGAAGATCCGCGTTGTGAAACACAGCGAGTTAATATAGGAAAAAATACAAATCTCTTTAAGGAATTATGTCATGGAGGAAAATGGACAGTGAGGGATTCTTTGCTGTTGATGAGTTGCATACTTTACCTTAGAAACCGATTGGTTTTAAATCCTGACGCCTTTGCCCGCAGAATAAGAATAATTCGTAACCTCGCGTTTAATTCTCCAGATGAATTTCGTCCCGAACGCTATTCTTCTATCTTTAGTGAAACTGAAAGTATAATATTGGACGGTACGATTAATCTTGCGTCTAATTCTTTTAATCAGGCACAAAAGGAGGAGGAGCAGCGAAAGCTTGACTGGCTCGCTAAAGCTGATTTGGGTGCAGAGAAGTATTTAGTGGCACTTGAAAACAATGGGCTGCTTTACGGTTCTACGCAACTATTTGATATTTGTGATGCTGATGTTTCGGCGGCTTTTGGTAATCTTTTCAATAGTTCCTCTGAGTCGTGCAGTGATATCGCAAGAGCCTTACTTACTTATGGAGATATTTCATATCGTGAAAACTATTGGCGAGTCCTCATACCTGGCAATAATCAGGAGATCTGGCGCAATTACTTTCAACCTAAAGGAAATGCGGACTTTTGTAAACGAGCCTCAGCCGCGTTATCTGCGCTTCTTGAAGACTTCATGTCCGGTAAGAGTTGTAGGGATATTATAGAAAGATGGCTTGATTCCGAATCAACAGAAAAAGACTGGAGATATTATATGGTGAAATATCCTGAAATTATTTCGCATTCTGGATACGGAAAATATTATTGGGCTGATGCAAATAATAAAGGATGCCATTTCTACTCCATGCGAACCTCGAACAGTACAAATGGATGGCATTGGGAGGCGATATTGCTTGCCGTATTGCACAGAGTGGATGGCTACACCCTTAATGAATATGGTGGTGATCTGATAAAAGAGGGTACAGCTTTTCGATTCCGCAATGACAATAGCAGAATCTTGTGCATAGATTCTTCAAACGATATAGAAGCTGAATATCCGATAGAGTTAGAGAACAATGCTGATGCAACAGATCGAGTTGACTATATTGTGCGGCTATTGTCCCATTATTGATAGATTCTTTCATCTATGCAGAGTGAGATATAAGGCATTGTATAGAATATGAATGACCGAAATCCTTTCATCCGCTTCATCGCTAATGATGACCATTATAATGAAGTGCTATCCAGAGTGGCAGGCGTGCGTCAGCTGCTCTGGATTGGCACTGCGGACATCAAGGACCTGTATGTCAAGGTCGGGAGCGGCACGACACCGTTTGTGGGAGTCCTCGCCAATCTGCTGAGGCGCGGGGTGGAGATAAGACTCATCCATGCCAAAGAGCCGGGACCGGCCTTCCGCGAGGATTTCGACAGATACCCGATACTGGAGGCAGGGCTTGAAAGGATGCTCTGTCCGCGCGTGCATTTTAAGATGCTTATATTCGATTTTGACACCGCATACATAGGCTCTGCAAACCTGACCGGCGCCGGAATCGGCATGAAAAGCAGCGCCAGGCGCAACTTTGAGGCAGGAATACTCACCAACGAACCTGCGCTGGTAGAGGCGGCGGCAGAGCAGTTCGACAGCGTGTGGCGCGGGGCCCATTGTGCCGGCTGCGGCAGGCGGCAGTACTGCACCCTGCCGATAAAATAATTCTTGAATCTTCGGCAACAGGCAGGGATAGGTGTGCTATGTTCCCAAGCCTGCATCTCTGCTCGATTA
This sequence comes from Paramuribaculum sp., assembly GCA_029052015.1. GTDB lineage: Bacteria > Bacteroidota > Bacteroidia > Bacteroidales > Muribaculaceae > Paramuribaculum. The sequence goes on from JAIDJW010000181.1 coordinate 3,698, forward strand.
TATCGCAGCATACCGTGAGGCCGGCTATTCAAACCAGTATTGGGCCGGCGACGGCGACCTTCATACTTGGGAAGACCTTATCGGCCAGTATCGTGCAGGCAAACGCCAATGTCACATCATCAAATCCTGACAACGAGACCACATTCAAAAAATGGCGTTTCTGGCAGGTTGGCGAGAAGCTCAACGGCGGTCCGTTTGTCGTAGACGAAGAATATGCCGACAAATTTCGCTGGTATATCGACTATCTCGGAGCGAATGTGTTCTGTGAGAACGGCACCGGTGATGAAAGCAAAGGTTGCAAGCGTCTGCCGGGTCATAACTAGGGCGGTTCCATGTGTCACTCGTCTCCCAATATCTCAGGCTATTCCCAGACCGACAACTACATGCGCTGCCTTACAGGCTACTATTTCTGGAAGCATTTTACAATGTGGGAAGTCGGCTCCAACGATTATTATCAGACCTCCGACAAACCCATCTTCACCATTGAAGAAGTGCTGCTTAACTATGCTTAGGCCGCGTTTGAGCTTGGCCGCTTCAATCAGGGCGTGGCTGACGTCACTATAAACAAGCTGCGCGACCGTGTGTCTGTAGCACGCATGAACGTGGCAGAAATCGACGCCAACTTCGACCCTGACCGTGACAAAGGCACAGCTCCCTGGACCCGCGGCTATGATGCAGCTACCAATTATGAAGTAGACCCCGTTCTTTGGGAAATCCGTCGCGAGCGCATGGTAGAGCTCTTTGGTCAGGGCTTCGCATTCTATGACATCCGCCGCTGGCACAAGGCTCCATACTATGTCAATCGTCAGCCGTGCGGCGCGTGGGTGGACGCAAGCCACTTCCCATACGGCACAGGTAAATACACCGGTCCGTTCGTCGACAACAACGAAATCATGACAAACGGATATGCCGCAAGCCAGAACACAGCTCCCGGCAAAGGCTGGATATACACATATCCGAGTCCTCTCTCAACCGGCAAAGGCTGGCTTGACACCTACTATCTCTGGATGGTTCCGACTTATGAAATCACAATGAATCCTGCTCTAACACAGAATCCCGGCTACGAAGCGCTCTTCGGTGCTGCCGGCAGCGAGGATGAAGAGTGAGATGACGTAAATTAAGGTTAATAATTACCTCACGTTGATACGGGCTATGCCATTCGGCACAACCCGTATTTTTTTCTGTTTGTATGCTTTGTGCATATATGCAGAATTTTTACTACTTTTGTCGTAGGAATACAAAAGCCATGACCAAATTCAGAATACCAAGACACGAGCCCGGATCAAATCTTATATTCCATGTCGGCGCCCTTATAGCAGTGACTGCATGGGGAGCATCATTCATATCCACAAAGGTGCTTCTCAATAATGGCATGAGCGCGGTGGAAATATATATATACCGTTTTATAATTGCATATATATTCACATTGCTGATTTGTCCCAGACCGTTCTTTTCCCACACCATGCGCGACGAGCTGATGTTTTTTCTTTGCGGCGTTTGTGGCGGCTCGGTTTATTTCATTGCTGAAAACACGGCAGTGGTCTATACCATGGTATCTAATGTGTCGCTGATTGTGACCCTTTCACCGCTGATAACTGCAGTGATTGTAGCGGCTCTGTACAAGAGCGAGCATGTTTCACGCGGAGTAATAGTGGGTTCGTTTGTGTCGCTTATAGGAGTAGGTTGCGTTATCTTCAACAGCAGTCTGAATCTTGAGGTTAATCCACTCGGTGATCTTCTGGCTCTTCTGGCAGCCGTATGCTGGGCAGTATATTCCGTTATTCTCCGCCCCCTCAGCTCCGTGTACGGAGCATGGTTCATAACCCGCAAGACATTCTTCTACGGCATAGTCACGGCATTGCCATTCCTGTTTCTTGACAGCCATCACAGCAGTCTCGGCATATTTCTTGTGCCCGAGGTGGCATTTAATATCCTGTTTCTCGGTCTGTTCGCGTCTCTTGTCGCTTATCTTATGTGGGGGCAGGCTGTGAAGAATCTCGGTGCCGTCAAGGCGGGCAATTATCTGTATTTTTCTCCGATAGTGACATTGGTCCTATCTGCATGGTTGCTCAGTGAGCATGTGTCGTTTACCGGCTATGTCGGATGTGCGCTGATACTCGCGGGCGTGATAGCAGCGGAGAAAATCGGAAGCCGTCACCGTGAGAGCAATCCGTCTAATCCTCGTTGAGAAAATCGATTTCTTCAATCAATGTTTGTGAAGCTCGCTTAGTCAGCGGGCAATTCCTTTCGCTTTCCTTCACAACAAGTCCGCGCATCATGCAGGTCGGTGAGGGGAGCAGGTTCCACAGCAGGCGTATGCCGGCATAGCGCATCATGTCGCTGTTGTCGCTTTCAAGACACTTCTCTGCTATTTCTGCCGCAAACGGCAGCTTGCGCAGCAATTTGTGACACAATATGTCTGTTACTTCAGGCGCCGGGCTTTGCCTGAGCCATTCCATGGCGAGTTCCTGGGTCATCTCCTCGGCAGGATAAAGCATCGGCGCTATGAGCATGCTCTCGCGGGTAGACCTGTCGGTGTAAAGTTCGGCGGCAAGAGCGGCGTTTTTGCCCGTCTCATCCGCAATTTCAGCAAGTTGGGGAATATTTACTCCGAAAATCATTCTGAACGGCGAGCCTCCCTTGCGCAGAGAGTCTGCCACTATGCCGTTGCGCATCGCGTACATTCTGCGCTTTATGGTCTGCATTTCGTTGAAATCTGTCATGATGTGCGTTATTTTACGCAAAAGTAATCATTTTTGTTAAAATTGTGTAAATAATCCGTCTTTGATGTAACATTTAATATATGAAGCATCGTCATATGAATAAACAATGTAAAAGATATTTTAAATCTTATGGAAAAAGTATTGACCTGTGGAGCGATGGCAGCTGTGCTTCTTTGCGCTTCCGCATGCTCAAATAAGACAGAAGCACCAAAGGAGCCTGTGGTTGCGGACCTCACATCCACTCCGTGGCAACTCGAAGGAGACCCCATTATCGGACGCCCGCTGTCGCTTACACGCGCCGGCGACTATTTCGTCTTGACTGACAACAAGGCAGACTCTGTGTATCATCTTATAAACATTCCCCGCTCCGAGTACATCGGTCAGTTCGGACGAATAGGTCAGGGTCCCGGCGACTTCAGCAATGTTACGCTCATAAGCGACGCACCGGGCAAAGGCAACAAATTCCGTATACTCGACGGCAATTCCACCACATATTATGAAGCGAAGATTGACGCATCCGGGCATCCGAAGTACACACGGCTCGCAAAGTTTGACAACGCCTGGTACGTCGCACCGCTCGCAAACGGCGAATATGTGACAACCAACGGTTATGTCGAGTGGCCCGAACTCTTCACCGTGTATTCGGCCGACGGCACGCTGCGTTATCGCGGCGGCGACCGTATGGTGCCGGAAGAGCACCGTGACGTCGCACCCGTCCACCAGACCGCTGCCTATCAGTATAATATCCAGACATCGCCCGACGGCAAGCATCTTGTCGCTGTCGGTAGTGGAGAAGCCGCAGGATTCTACCGTCTTGAAAACGACTCTCTCGTGCTTGTGTCACAGTTTGCTGACAGATTTCCCGACCATGTGTTTAAAAACGGTATCTATTACGGCCAGCGTGTGAGCAAAGGTGCCCCCCAGGGATTCGTAGACTCGTCTTGTACTGATGACGCCGTGTACATCCTGTGCTCCGACCGTCCGGTGAATATGCCCCAGGAGCAGGGCGACAACTACTCAGGCGATATAATAAATGTGTATGACTGGGACGGCAACAAAACCGCCGAGTATCATCTTGACAAATATGTCCGCCTGATATCCGCCCCCGACGCCAACGGCAGGATATATGCTGTGCATAAGGACCTTTGCGACCCTGAATTCATCTACTTCACCCTTCCCTGACGATTGCCTGTGGCGCTGCTGGCGGTAGTGTTGCATATTTCGCGCAAACGCACTAAATTTGCATGATAAACCATCATGTAAAACCAGACGATGATATTACGCAGCATACTGCTCGCAGGCGCCATGGCGTCATGCCTTATTGCCGGAGCGCAGGTCGATAACCTTCCCCGCAAAAACATCAACGGCACTTCATATTATTACTATGAGGTGCAGCCTAAAGAGACCATCTATTCCATAAGTCATAAGCTCGGAATAAGCCGCGCCGAGATAGAACGCTGCAATCCCGCTGTGGCAGACGGACTGAAGGCCGGGCAGGTGCTGTATTTTCCCGTAGAAGGCGACTCTCCAGCACGTACCCACATCGTTAAGGCTAAGGAAACCGTCTATGGCATAAGCAAGCTCTATGGCATTACTCCCTCGCAGCTTACGGCATGGAATCCTTCTGCAGTCGACGGCATAAGGACCGGTCAGATTCTATATGTGAGCGAGCCGGTGGTGTCTGCAGCACCGGTTGCTGACGTAAAGCCGGCAGAGGCTGCGCGCCGCTCTCATGTGATAGGAGAAGGCGAAAGCCTCTACCGCATAGCTGTCAACAACGGCACGACAGTCGATGCCATTCTTGCCGAGAATCCCGGTCTTGAGCGTGACCATTATCAAGCCGGCACATTGATATACCTTCCTGTCTCCGCGGCAGCGTCTGCTCCGGCTCTTGTCGACCTTGTGCAGTCCCCTAAGCCCAGGTCGGTTGAGGCTGAAAGCGTTCAGCCGGAATCACCTGAGAAGCCACGCACTCACACCGTGCGCGACGGCGAGACATTCTATTCCATCGCCCATACCCACGGCATCACTGTGGAAGAGCTTGAAAAGGCTAATCCGGAAGTCGGGCTTCTGAGTAAGGGCACAGTGCTCGTTATACCTGATGCTGCCACTCCGTTTGTCCCCGCAGAGAGTCGCAATGAACTCGCCGGGGCGGTAAACTCAGCCGACTCCGCTGATGAAACTGAATATGCACCGGCAACGATAGATATCGCTCTGACTCTCCCGCTGATGCTGTCAATGAACGAGCAGCCCCGACAGGCGCAGCTCTACACCGAGTTCTATAAAGGATTTCTGGTTGGAGTAGACAGCATGAGGCGTTGCGGCTCGCCGATAAATCTTCAGGTGTATGACACAAGCGGCTCATCTGACACCCTGCGCTCTATCCTGTCGAATCCCGCGCTTAAGGCGGCAAAGGTTATTATCGCCCCCGACAATGAGGCGCAGCTCGCAATGCTCGGAGAGTATGGCGCGGCTAACGGCATAGATGTGCTTAATCTGTTTGTTGTCAAGGATATGTCATATCTGACCAATCCACACCTCATGCAGGGCAATATTCCCCACTCCGCAATGTACTCCAAGGCTATAGAAGGGATGCTTACACGTTTCGGCACCTACACCCCGGTAATTCTGTCGCGGGTAGACGGTCCGGATGACAAAGCAGAGTATATAAGCGCGCTTAAGCGAACATTGAGCGCCCGCGGAGTGAGCTACAAAGAGATAGTGTATGAGTCCTCGCTGAAGGATGCCGACCTCGATTCGCTTGATGTAACGGGAATGTATGCTTTTATTCCCGAGAGCGGCAAGCAGGCCGAGCTTAACAGGGTGCTCCCCGCTATAATAAAATTTAAGAACCGGACTACACAGGCTGATCCGGTGAGGGTGTTCGGTTATCCCGAATGGACCACATTCCGCGGTGAGACTCTGCTAAATATGCACAAAGTCAATACTATAGTCTACTCCAGATTCTTCACCGTGCCGGAAGATCCGGCTGTAAAAGCTGTGGAAAACAAATATCGCGACTGGTACGGGGTGCCGATGGCAAACTTTGTGCCGCGCCAGGGGCTGTTCGGCTATGATACCGCCATGTTCCTCATCAACGCTCTGCGCAGCGGCAACGCCGGCTCGGAACTCCCTGCGAAATGGTTCGGAGTGCAGAACGGTTTTGACTTCATTCGTGTCGGTCAGGGCGGCGGCCTTGTCAACGACGAACTCTACTTTATCAACTATCGTCCCAGCGGACTCATCGACAAGTACTCATTGTGAACACCCCCAGATACATCCGCGTGCTTGTCGCCGCGCTTTTCATGACATTTGCCGTGCTCGGAGCATCGGCGCAGCGCTACTATGAGCCTAAGTTTTATATAGGTGCCAAAGGTGGTGCCACCATGTCCAGCGTGGCGTTTACTCCCCATGTCAAGCAGAGTTTGCGCCCGGGCATGCTCATGGGTGTGACAGCGCGCTATACCGAGGAAAAAATTTTCGGACTGATCGGTGAACTCAATATCGAGCAGCGCGGATGGAAAGAAAATTTTGAAGGGGCACCTTTTGCCTACGACCGTGCCCTCACATATATATCGCTACCCATAATGACCCACATCTATTTTGGCAGCGATAAAATCAAGGGATTTGTCAATCTGGGCGCATCAGTCAGTTATATGCTCGGTGACAAGATAAACTCAGACTTTGATTATGCAAATGCAACCTCGATAGCCGGCTTTCCGGCTCACCGCAGCGTAGAGCAGATGGCTCTGGATGTCAAAAACAAATTTGACTACGGTATTACCGGCGGCGCGGGTGTTGAGATAATCATAAGAAAAAAACACTCCATAATCCTGGAGGGACGTTATTATTTCGGTCTCGGCAGCATTTTTCCGTCAAGCAAAAAGGATGAGTTCTCAGCTTCGCGATGCACCTCTATCCAGGTATCGCTCGGCTATATGTTCCGCGTCAGATGACTATCTGACCCGGAGCGGTGAGAATTCTGAACATAAGGTCATGGAGCAGGTCATACTCCTGCTGGCGTGAGCCTATGCCCTTGCTGTTGGCGTCAAACCTGCGGATAGCAGACAGAATCTCAATCACTTTGTATGCATTGTAGTTTCGCGCTCCTGTCTCATAGTTGCGCACCTGGCTCTGCCACTTGAGTCCCAGCGCTCCCATGAGCGATGACGGCGATTTGTCGCGTGTGAAGTGCACTATCAGCAGATTGGAGAAATAATTGAAGACTGTCGACGCAGTGAGCACCGTCGGATTGTTTTTGGGATTGCTCCTGAAATAGTCGACTATTCTGAATATTTTGGGCGCGTTTTTTGTAGCGATGGCATCTATTAGCTCAAAATTATTGAAATCTTTGCTGATGCCGATATGGCGCTCGATGCTTTCAGGAGTTATGGTCGCTCCGGCAGGGAGCACCATCGCCATTTTGTTTATCTCGTTGTAAAGCCGCGCAAGATCAGTGCCGATAAAGTCGCGCAGCATCGCAACTCCCTTAGGCTCGATATTAAGCCCCGCCTCGCGTGCAATATTCACTATTGACGGGTCGATGGTCTTTTCGGTGAGTTTTTTTGATTCGAATATAACTCCGCCGCCGCTTTTCACCGCCGCAAGCAGCTCCTTAGACTTCACCGCAGCCCCGCGGCTGCACAGCACAAGCAGAGTTGTTGGTGTGGGATGCCCGGCATATTCGCTCAACCGGTCAATCTCGTTTGCCTTCATGGTCTGAAGCTCCTTCACTATCACCACCTGCCTGTCTGCCATCATCGGAAATCTCCGGCAGGTGTCGGCGATAGCCTCCGGTGAGCTCTCTGGAGCATAGATGGTGTACATATTGAAATCGCGGTCACTTTCCGGGATTATGCTGTCAAAAAGTTTGATAAGTTCGTCGGCATAATATGCTTCCTCGCCGTGAAGAAGATACACCGGCGCAAACTGCCTTTTGGCAAGGCTTTGCCTGAGAGAAGCAAAAGATATAGCAGAGGTGGATTGAGCCATTTCGTTATTTTTCTGTAAATTTACACACAAAATGGATAGAATGCAAGAGCAGCCTACTTTTCCGACACTCAATCTGCCTCCGGCGGAGCTGGAGCTGCGCCGCGCCGGCGCAGTGCTTGAGGTGCGCGACCCCCTGCGCGCCAAGTGGGTTGTCGTCACTCCCGAGGAGTGGGTGCGTCAGCACTTTGTCGCGTGGCTTGTCTCCTCAAAAGGCTATCCGGCGGCCATGATGGCAAACGAGGTCGGACTGAGACTCAACGGCATGCTGCGGCGGTGTGACACCCTCATATATGACCGCTCGCTGCATCCGGTAGCCATAGTAGAGTACAAGGCTCCGCATATCGCCATCACCCAGAAAGTATTTGACCAGATTGCGCGATACAATCTGGTCATTGGTGCGAGGGTGCTCATTGTCACTAACGGCATGAGCCATTACTGTTGTCGCTTTGACGGCAATGCTTACGCATTTTTGCGTGATGTGCCGGCTTATTGCGAAATCTGAGTGAATTCAGTCTATTAAAACTCGTAGTCCACACAAGCGCGGGCTTCCTTTACAGGAGCTATGATTCCTGCTGCCGCAACATGTGCGGGGTGCTTTGCGTATTTATCGACATCAGCCATTGTAGGCACGATTGCCGTGAGCACCACATCCCATGTTTCCGAAGGATTTGCATTGATGCCCACTTCTATAGATTCGAGCACATCAATAACAGAGGGGAGCTCTTCGAGAGCCGCCTTGAACTTCTCCGCATATTCGCGGCGCACATCCTCAGTGCCTTTGAGCTTGAAAGCAACAATATGTTTTACCATCTCTATGATATTACTTTGTGTAAAGTCTTTCGCGGGTGGCGAGCACCTTCTCGTCGGTCACATAATCGTCGTAGTCCATCATCTTGTCGATAATGCCGTTTGGTGTCAGCTCGATTATGCGGTTGCAGACCGTCTGGATGAACTCGTGGTCGTGGCTCGACAGAAGAATGTTGCCCTTGAATGAGCGCAGGGTGTTGTTGAATGCCTGTATTGATTCGAGGTCAAGATGGTTGGTAGGTGAGTCCAGCACCATGGTGTTGGCATCGCGGAGCATCATGCGAGCTATCATGCAACGCATCTTCTCGCCGCCGCTAAGCACCGATGCCTTTTTGAGAACCTCCTCGCCGCTGAAAAGCATCTTGCCGAGAAATCCCTTGAGATATATCTCGCTGCTGTCGTTGCTGTACTGGCACAGCCAGTCAACCAGGTTGAGGTCGGTGTTGAAAAAAGCGCTGTTGTCCAGCGGCAGATAGGCGGTGGTGATAGTCTGTCCCCAGTCGTATGTGCCTTCGTCAGCCTTGCGGTTGCCGTTGATGATTTCAAACAAGGCCGTCATCGCTCTCGGGTCGCGGCTGAGAAAAGCCACCTTGTCCCCCTTTTCAATCTGGAAGTTAACGTCCTTGAACAGCACATCGCCGTCAACACTCGCGCTGAGTCCGTGCACCTCAAGAATCTTGTTGCCCGGTTCGCGCTCCGGAGTGAAGATTATGCCCGGATAGCGGCGGCTTGAAGGCTGAATCTCCTCGATGTTGAGCTTCTCAAGCATCTTTTTGCGGCTTGTTGTCTGCTTGGACTTAGCCACGTTTGCGCTGAACCGCTGGATAAACTCAAGCAGCTCCTTGCGCTTCTCCTCCGCCTTCTTGTTCTGCTGCTGCTGCTGGCGCAGGGCGAGCTGGCTGCTCTCGTACCAGTAGCTGTAGTTGCCGGCAAAGAGCGACACCTTATTATAGTCTATGTCGAGAGTATGGGTTGACACTGCGTCGAGGAAGTGACGGTCGTGCGACACCACCAGCACCGTGTTCTCGAAGTTAGACAGATAGTTTTCGAGCCACGCAACGGTGTCCAGGTCAAGGTCGTTGGTCGGCTCGTCAAGAAGAAGGTTGTCAGGGTTGCCGAAAAGTGCTTTTGCAAGGAGAACTCTCACCTTTTCGTTACCGCTAATATCCTTCATCAGCATATAATGCTTGTCCTCCTTTATGCCCAGACCGCTCAGAAGCGCGGCGGCGTCGCTCTCGGCATTCCATCCCTCAAGCTCGGCGAATTTCTCCTCAAGCTCGGAGGCGCGTATGCCGTCAGCGTCAGAGAAGTCCTCTTTGGCATACAGAGCGTCCTTTTCGCGCATTATATCCCACAGCACGGTATGTCCCTGAAGCACAGTGTCCATCACTGTGAACTCGTCAAACTTGAAGTGGTCCTGCTCAAGCACGCTCATACGCTCGCCCGGTCCCTGGCTAACAGAGCCGTGGGTAGGGGAGAGCTGACCGCTGAGAATACGCATGAGCGTGGACTTGCCCGCGCCGTTTGCGCCTATGATGCCGTAGCAGTTGCCTGGCGTGAATTTCATATTAACCTCCTGAAAAAGCACCCTTTTGCCAAACTGGATGCCTAAATTGTTGACTGCAATCATTCTATCGTGATTCTTTGGAAATTGACTGCAAAGTTAGCACTTTTTGCCGAATTTTCCCCTACAGTGCACGATATGTCGCCCGCCGGTTTGCCGGTTTGTCCCGTCAGCGAGCTTCAGCGATTCGTGTTTTGTCCTCCGTGCGCGCGGCTTGCCGCGCTTAAGTGTGCATTTTCGCAGAAAAGCCTCTTCTGCTTGCCCCTAACTTTGCCGCATAAGTTTAGGAGTTATGAGGAAAATAGTTTATATCGCAGGACTGATTATGGCGTTTGCCATTGGTATGAATTGCCGGAAGGAGAGATACGTTCAGACTCAATCCGTGAGTGATACGGTGGTTGTGCATGACACGTTTATTGTAAGGCAACCGCCCGTTACCGCGCAAGCGCCGCTGCCGTCGCGCAAAGTCACGGTGCCTGCTGACTCTGTGGATATGCACCCGCAGGGCGATTCGGCATCGGTGAATCTTCCGGCGGTCAGCCGCAAGTATGCAGGGGAGGAGTATGAGGCATACGTAAGCGGCATTGAGCCTCGGCTTGACTCGCTGCGGCTGTTCAGCACTTCGTCGCTGATAACCACCCGCATTGCCGCTCCTGCCCGGCTTTCGCGCTGGAGCGTCGGAGTGTCTGCAGGCTATGCCGCCACTCCCCGGGGATTGCAGCCCTATATCGGCATAGGGGTCAGCTATAGGCTCTTTAGTTTCTGAGTTTTCTCAGAGATTGTCTAAATTTAAATAATGCTGATTTTTAGAGGAAATGTTAGATGGATTTTTGTTCGCAATTTAGGGCACCAGCGAATAAAGCCACTCAATCTCCTGCGCCCAGCGCTCCTCGTCAGGAGTTTCAAGAATCAGGGGTATGTTGTCCATACGCGGGTCTTCCATCAGCATCTTGAAAAAGTCCCTGCCTATCATGCCGTCGCCGAGCGGAGCGTGGCGGTCAACCTTGCTGCCCACTCCTTTTTTGGAGTCGTTGATATGCATGGCACTGAGGTATTGCAGACCGATTTCGCGGTCAAATTCCAGCCAGGCTGCCTCATAGCCGGCTGCATTCGCGAGGTCATATCCGGCGGCGAAGGCATGGCAGGTGTCGATGCACACTCCTATGCGGCTCTTGTCCTCTACCTTACTGATGATATGGCCTATCTGGGTGAATGTGAAGCCGAGATTCGAGCCTTGGCCCGCGGTGTTTTCGATAACAGCTTTCACCCCGTTGGTGCAGCTGAGCGTCAGGTTTATGCTCTCGGCAATGAGGTCGAGACACTCCTCGGTGTCCATGAGCTTCAGGTGGCTGCCGGGGTGGAAGTTGAGCATTGTCAGTCCGAGTTGCTCGCAGCGGCGGAACTCGTCGAGAAATGCCTCGCGGCTTTTTTCGAGTTTTTCGGCATCAGGCGATCCGAGGTTTATCAGATAGCTGTCGTGAGGCAAAATCTGAGCGGAAGTATAGCCGAGCCGTTCGCAGTTGGCTTTGAAAGCTTCTGCTTCTTTCTCTTTAATAGCAGGGGAGGTCCATCGCGAAGGGTTGCGGGTAAAAAGCGCGAAGGCTCCCGCTCCTATCTTATGCGCGTTTATCGGTGCCTGGCTGACTCCCGGCGATGCCGACACATGTGCTCCTATATATTTCATGATTATGCGTTTTGTTATTATTCCACAAAAGTAATGCAAAAAAGGGAGACTCCGCAACGGGAGCCTCCCTTTTGTAGTTTAAGATAATCAGGTTTATTGCTCGGGGTCGAGGATTACCACACGGTAATTGTCCTGATTGAGCACTTTGGTCATGAACTTGCACACATCTTCGGTGGTTATCTTGCTCACACTTTCGATATCGCCGTTGAAGGTGTCAACACCGTCGCGGCTCCATCCGGCAATGGCGTTGAGCCAGGGTCTGTTCTTCTCCTTGCTCTCGGTGTAGCTTTTCACCATATACTCTATCACCTTCTGCAGCTCTTCCTGCGACACATTGCTCTTCAGGTCCTCAAACTGACCGCGGATAGCCTTGAGAACTGCATCCTTCATCTCAGGCTTCATCGGTGAGCCGGTCTGAATTGTTACCTCGGAGTCGGTACGGTCCAGGCTGCCGCTGGCTCCGATGGAGTAAACGGCACCCATCTCCTCGCGCACAATGTCATTGAGGCGCTTTGAAAGAATCTGGGCGCTCACGCTTGCGAGCTGACTGTTGCGCATGTCGAATTTCTCCTTTGCCCAGTCAATTACCATCATCCATGTCTGAGGTGTCTGCATCTTTGTGGTATATGTGTCGATGCCGTTGCCCCCCTTGGTGGCGAAAGCTGCGGGCACTTCAGGCATTGTGCGGCTCGCGGTGGCTTTGTCGCCGGGCAGCGATGCGATATACTGCTCAACGAGAGGACGCAGAGCGTCAGCGTCGATGTTGCCGACAAACACGAATGTGTAGTCTGCGGCATTTGCAGTCATAGCCTTGCAGATGTCGAGAATCTGCTCGCGGCTTGCATTCTCAATCGCGGATGTGCTGAGTGATCTAATGCAGGGACTTGCAAATAGGGTCTCCATGATTTTTGATGAGAAAATAAACTGCGGGTCGCTCTCCTGGTTGTGGAGCAGTCCGGCGTATGTTTTCTGCAGGGCCTCAAACTCTTCAGGGGTGAAGTTGACGTTGGTAAACGCCATGTATATCAGCTCCATGAGGGTGGGCACATCCTTCGGAGTGGTTGAGCCGCTGAGCTGGCGGCTGAGGGGACGCCAGTTCATGCTGAGGCCAACCTGCTTGCCGCTGAGGTATTTCTGCAGGTCAGAGTAGGTGTAGCTGCCGAGTCCGTACTGCTGAAGCGCCACCGGCATGAAAATGATGCTGCTGGCGTATGTGTCGTTGCCGAACTTCTCGGCATATCCGTTGTTGGCAACAGCGCTGAAGAGCACCTCGTCGTCCTTGAACGCGGTTTTCTTTACGAATACTGTTGCGCCGTTGCTGAGCTGCCACTCTTCGGCATCCCACTTGTCGCTGTGCTTTTCGCTGATGATTTTGCCTGCGGCTCTCTGGTTTTCGATAAGAGGCTCGCTCTTGACCTCGTCGACAAACGGTTCGATAGTCTCGCCGTCAACAGCTGCAAGAGCTTCGGCGAAGTCGTTGTCGGTGGGATATGTAGCACCCTCTTTTTCGGGAAGGAGTGCGAGCAGCACGCGATTGTCTGCCGGAGCTGCATTTGCAAAGGCCTGGTTGATGACCTGGAGGGGCAGACCTCCGATTATACCCTGCATCATCGGCCATTCTACTTCTATGCCGGGGATAGGTTCGTTGTCAAGGAAGTTGTTTACATACTCCTGAACATACGAGTTGTTTTCAACCTGGCGGCGGTTGTTGTACTGCTTCTCCCAGCGGCTCATGATTTCGTTTTTGGCGCGGTCATACTCGCTCTGGGTAAAGCCTCCGCGCACAGCTCTCAGGAGCTCGCGGTATGCAGCGGCGATAGCTGTGGGCAGATTGCCGTCCTTGCCAACGGCGTTCAGCGAAAGGGCGTTCTTGGTTTTGGCAAGGAAATAATCGCCGAAGCTCGCGCTTGCGGCTCCGAAAGGAGCGTCGGGCTTGGATGAAATGTCATTGAGGCGGGTATTGAGCATGAGCGCTATCACATCCTCGATGTAGTCAGTCATGTAGTAGAGCTGGGTGTTCTTGAGGCTGTCGGGAAACACATCGCTCTTGAACATCAGGCCTACAATAGCATTGCTCTGCTCGGGGTCGTGACCGATCGCATAGATGGTGCCTTTGGTGTCGCTTACCGGGAAGTAAACTCGGTCGGCAGGATTGGCGGGCATCTCAATGTCGCTGAACATTTCCTTGATTTTGCCTTCAATGCGGTCAACGTCTATGTCGCCGACAACTATTATACCCTGCTGGTCCGGACGATACCATTTCTCGTAGTAATCGCGCAGAGCCTGATGGGGAAAGTTGTCGACAACTTCCATTGTGCCGATAGGCAGACGGTAGCCGTATCTGTCGCCGGGATACATCACCGGAAGCAGTTTTTCAAGAATACGCATCTGACCAACATTGCTGCGGCGCCACTCTTCGTGGATTACCGCGCGCTCGGCGTCAATCTCCTCCGGCAGAAGCAGCAGGTCGTTTGCCCAGTCATGAAGAATGAGCAGGCAGGAGTCCTGTACGCCTTCGCGCGCAACAGGCACATTGTTGATGTTATAGACAGTCTGGTCGATGCTGGTGTATGCGTTGAGGTTGGCACCGAATTTCACACCCACGCTTTCAAGCCAGTTGATGAGGTTCTTGCCGGGGAAATGTGTAGTGCCGTTGAAGCACATGTGCTCGAGGAAGTGGGCGAGACCACGCTGATTGTCCTCTTCAAGGATTGAGCCGACCTTCTGGGCGATATAGAAATCGGCCTGACCCTTCGGGTACTCGTTGTGACGGATGTAGTAGGTGAGTCCGTTTGGCAGGGTGCCTATGCGCACCTCTTTGTCAACGGGTAGCTGAGGCATCTGTGGCATCTGCTGCGCACGTGCTCCGGGCACAATCATGGCAGCCACAAGAAGCACAGCACTGATGATTCTTGATTTTTTCATACTGTGTTTTGTCTGTGTAGTATGTTAATGAATATTTCGGGCAAAATTAATAAATAATAGGTAAAGTCAGTGAAAATTAGACGTTTTTTAATCGGTCAGACGAGTTTTTGGTCTAACACTTCGCGGTAGTTCTTCATGAATTCGAGAAATGCGCGTATGCCCAACCCGATGCCCAATAATACTCCGACAACCGCACCACCGATAATATCCATGTTGCCCCACATCATGAACACTATAAGTCCCAATGCCATAGGTATCAGCACAAACATGAACTGAAAATGGCGTTTGCGGTAAAACATCACCTTTTTCGCAACTTCGCTCACCTGCATGGTCGAGCAGTCAATTTTGGATATGCCGTTACTCAGCCACAGATCCATCATCGCCGCTGTGAAGAAATACACCGCCATAAGGACAGCCAGCAGCATCCGGTGGCTTTCAGGCATAACTTGTGAGAACGGAAAGCAGAAGCTGATAGCAACAAATGACAATACGCTGAATTGTCGGTATCTTTTCTCAAGGCTCTGAAGCGCCGTTTTCTTTCTTCCCAGCACAGCGTTGTCAATGCTCTCCGGGTCCGGAGCGCGAAATCGCGTGTCGTTCCATTGTTTCTTCAAATCGTCTTCCATATCGATTACATATTTGTTTTTAGTCTGTTTTTGGCGCGGTGCAGCCGGGTGGCGACAGTGTTGCGCCCCATGCCCATCACCTCCGCTATTTCGTCGTAGCTCATCTCGTCAAGCCACATTACAACTATCGCCCTGTCAAGAGCCGGGAGAGTTGAAATAGCCTCATGAAGTGCAGCTATTTTGGCAAGGAGTTCAGTATCCTCTCCGGGGGTCTCTATTACCTCGCTGAGTTCTATAGTGCTTGCGCTGTTCTTTTTCTTGCGCAAGGTTGTGACGCAAGTGTTCAGGGTCACCCGGTAGACCCAGGTCTTTATGTTAGCATCGCCGCGATAGCTGGTAAGTCCCTGCCAAATATTGATATATGCGTCCTGCCGCAAGTCCTCGAATTCTTCTTTTGTGTGCGAGTAGCTGAAGCATAGGCGCGAAATCAGATTGTCGTGATTCTGAATGATATCGCTGAAAGCCGCTCTCCTGTCGCGTTGAGCCGATGCCGCTTCGTGATGAGTGCGTGAGGAGTCAAGAATTTGGAGTGCAGTCAGCCATGCCTCCTTCGCCACAGCGAGCAGGAATGCCGGTGATAGTCTGCTTTGAAAGCTATATGACGATATTGTCGATGCGGTAGTGACCATTGCATTTTTATGTTATCCGATTAGAGAACCGTACAAATGTACGACTCTCTTAATTAGTCGCAAGAACTCCCCGAAAAGTTTCACCGCCCCTCAAATAATCACAACTAAAACCATAAAGCCTTGTGCGCTAATGTTTTGCTAAATAAGATGTGCGCCGGAGTCGTGCCGATTATCCGACAACCCCGTACGAATTATGCGGCACTCATTGTAAAGCTGTTCCCAAATGCCTAAATACTCTATTGTGTTACGGTTGTCATTTGAACGTGGGAATAATCAGCGCAGAGCGTCGAGCGCACTGAGCATGGAGGCGAGGCGGCCTCGAATCTCTTTAAGGCGTGTCACCGCGCGCGCCTTCTTTTCTGTGCCTTCTGGGTTGACACGCAGCTCGCGCTTTGCGGCCTCAAGGTGAAGCCCGCGGTCCTTGACAAGATACTTTATCATCTGCAGCCGCTCCATATCTGCCTGGGAGTAGAAGCGGGTGCCTTTGGCATTGCGTTTGGGACGAAGATTGGGAAACTCGCTCTCCCAGAAGCGTAGTGTCGACTGTGCGACATCAAGCAATATCGCAGCCTCGCTTATCTTGTAGTATTTCTTCTCCGAGCCTTCCATTGGTGTGGATTGATGCTTGCAAAAATACAAAAAAATGAATAATTTTGCAGCCGTTTCGCGCGCACCGCGCGTGAACATAGATGTAACAGAAAATAAATTAATCTACAGATATGCTTACAGCCAAGCAGATACGCCAATCATTCAAAGATTTTTTCGAATCGAAAAATCATCGTATAGTTCCCTCGGCGCCTATGGTAATCAAAGATGACCCCACGCTCATGTTTACCAATGCCGGCATGAATCAGTTCAAGGATATAATTCTCGGCAATGCTCCTGCCAAATATCCCCGCGTGGCGGACTCACAGAAGTGTCTTCGCGTAAGCGGCAAGCACAATGACCTTGAAGAGGTGGGTATGGACACATACCATCACACAATGTTCGAAATGCTCGGCAACTGGTCGTTTGGCGACTACTTCAAGAAGGAGGCGATTGACTGGGCTTGGGAGTATCTGGTGGATGTGCTTCATCTCGACCCCGCACGTCTTTATGCCACGGTGTTCGAGGGTTCACCCGAAGAGGGGCTGACGCGCGACGACGAGGCTGCCTCGTACTGGGAACAGCATCTGCCTGCCGACCATATCATCAACGGCAACAAGCATGACAATTTCTGGGAAATGGGTGATACAGGTCCTTGCGGTCCCTGCTCGGAAATACATATCGACCTGCGCAGCGACGAGGAGAGAGCGAAGGTGCCGGGACGTGACCTCGTGAACCACGACCATCCCCAGGTAATTGAGATATGGAACCTCGTGTTCATGCAGTACAACCGCAAGGCTGACGGGTCACTTGAACCTCTGCCCGCAAAGGTTATCGACACCGGTATGGGCTTCGAGCGCCTGTGCATGGCTCTGCAGGGCAAGACTTCAAACTACGACACTGATGTGTTTACCCCCCTCATCAACACCATAGGCTCCCTTGCTGGCAAGAAATATGGCGATGACGCCAAGGTTGATATCGCAATGCGTGTTATTGCCGACCATGTGCGCACCATCGCATTCTCTATCGCCGACTCACAGCTGCCCGGCAATGCAAAAGCAGGCTATGTTATCCGCCGAATACTTCGCCGCGCCGTGCGCTATGCCTACACCTTCCTTGAGCAGAAGCAGGCGTTCATGTATCGTCTGGTTGATACGCTTATCGACACCATGGGTGAGGCTTATCCCGAAATAACCGTGCAGCGCGAGCTGATAATGAGGGTGATAAAAGAAGAGGAGGAAGCTTTCCTCCGCACTCTTGAAAATGGTATCAAGATGCTTGAAGGCTCCATCGCTGCCGCCAAAGCTGCCGGAAAGAGCGAAATCAGCGGCAAGGAAGCATTTGTGCTCTATGACACCTACGGATTTCCTCTGGACCTCACGGAGCTTATCCTGAAGGAAAACGGCATGACTCTTGATCATGAGGAATTCGATAAGGAAATGGAGGCGCAGAAAGCACGCGCCCGCAATGCCGCAGCTGTAGAGGCTGCCGACTGGGTGACAGTCAATGAGGGAGACCCCGAATTTGTCGGCTACGATATGGCTGAGTGCCCGGCAAAAATCCTCCGCTACCGTAAAGTCAAGCAGAAAAAAGGAGAATATTATCAGATTGTGCTTGACAAATCGCCTTTCTATGCCGAGATGGGCGGTCAGACCGGCGACCGGGGCACAATTGCCGATTCACAGGGTAATGTCACTGAAATTTATGACACAAAGCGTGAAAACGGTATGGCTGTGCATCTCGCACACAAACTGCCTGCAGATGTAAATGGAGTGTTTGACGCTAAGATAGATATAGACGCACGCAGGGCAACTTCGTGCAACCACACTGCCACACACCTGCTGCACCGCGCTCTGCGTCAGGTGCTCGGCACCCATGTTGAGCAGAAAGGTTCGTTTGTTTCGCCTCAGGTGCTCCGTTTCGACTTCTCGCATTATCAGAAACTCACTCCCGAGGAGATTTCCGCTGTTGAAAAGCTGGCCAACAAGATGGTGCGTGAGGCAATTGCCCGCGACGAGCATCGCAATGTGCCCATTGCCGAGGCCCGCGAGATGGGAGCTATGGCGCTCTTTGGCGAAAAGTACGGCGACGAGGTCAGGGTTATCCGCTATGGCGACAGCGTTGAGCTTTGTGGCGGCACTCATGTTGACAACACCGGCAATATCGGTATGATACGCATCGTTTCGGAGAGCAGCATAGCCGCAGGCATCCGCCGTATAGAGGCGATAACCGGCGACACGGTAGAAGCGGCAGTAGACCAGATGGCTAATACACTGCGCGAAATCGGTTCGATGCTCAACAATGCTCCGGATGTAGTTGCTGCCATGAAAAAAGCTATAGCAGAGAACACCGAACTTCATAAACAGGTCGAGGATTATTTCAACGAGCGTGCGGCAAGTCTCGCATCAGAGAGCATTGCCGCGGCAAAGGTGGTTGAAGGCATGAAGATTGTTTCTTTCCGTGGTCCGCGAATGCCGGAAATGGCCAAGGCGGTAGCGTTTGCCGTCAGAGCTAACTCTCCGGAGAATACAGTGTTTGTAGGCGCAACCGTTGATATATCAGGCAAACCGTTGCTGACAGTGATGGTTACCGAGGACCTTGTAAAGACTGGTCTCAATGCCTCTGCAATGGTGCGCGAGGCTGCGAAGGCTATCAAAGGCGGCGGCGGCGGTCAGCCCGGTTTCGCTCAGGCAGGCGGCAAGGATGCCGACGGCATATCCGAAGCATACAACAAGCTGATAGAAGCTGTGACGAAGTAAAGATATCACATATTCTATAATATAAGGATTGCGCCGTAATCACCATTACGGCGCAATCTTTTTGCATTTAAGCAAAAAAATATGTGTGGATATTAATAAAAAATCGTTAATTTTGTGTCGTTAGGATTTATCATTGTATCATAATTTCATATAGGCGTCATAGCAGCCTGATACTCCTTTATCAAATCACGAATCACGAATCGCAAATGGACTCCATAATAATTAATGTTGATTATCTTAAAACCGTCAATTACGCATTGTTTCACAACAGAATACCCGTTTGTCAGTCACTTGAGCTGACAAATGTTTCGGATATTGCGGTTGAAGATGTGAAAGTGATTTGTGAGGGTGAGTTTGTTTCCCGATATGAAAGTGAAATAATTAAAAGGATTAATCCGGGTGAATCGCTCAGAATATCCTCCTGTAAAGTGAATCCTGATTCGTCAAAACTCGCGGCGATAACCGAGAGAATTGTGACCGGTTTCAAGCTGTCGGTGACAAGCGGCGGTGAGGAGATAGCTTCGGAGAGTTTTGACATAGAGTTTATGCCCTACGACCATTGGATGGGGACCACAATCTTGCCCCGGACCATAGTGTCGTTTATCACTCCCAATCATCCGGCAATAAACAGCATAGTGGTAAAAGCCGCCGAGATGCTCAAGATGCTCACCGGCTCTTCGGCACTCAACGAATATCAGACCGGCAACAGCAATGATGTGCGTCAGCAGGTGGCGGCAGTGTTTGCCGCCGTGCATGACCTGGGCATTGTGTATCGCGGCATTCCCGCAAGTTACGAGGAGATAGGTCAGCGCATCACTCTGCCATATCAGGTTGTCAGTTCAAAAACAGCTAATTGCATCGAGCTGACGTTGCTTATGGCAAGCGTGCTTGAGGCGATAGGTATCAACAGCGTGATTGTTTTTCAGCAAGGACACGCATATCTCGGCGTATGGCTTGTGGACGACTGCTACTCGTGCAGCGTTTGTGACGATCCGGCTTTTATAGAAAAGAAGTGTTCGCGCGGTATCGACGAGATGCTTGTGATTGAGTGCACGCATGTGGCCAGAGAAAAAGCATCCTTTGAAGAGGCTGTCCGCTCTGCCGAGAAGAATCTCGCGCGTCACAATCTCTTCGAGATGTTTATCGACGTGAAGAGAAGCAGGCTTGAAAGAATTTTCCCTCTTCCGACGCGGATAGATGATAACGGAGTCGGTTCATTCGACACATCGGGTGTAGAGCATGACGCCTGCTTTATAGAAGTCAGGGAGCATGACAGGTTTGACCTCAGCAGAATTTCAAACAATGACAAGGAGCTGACGAAATTTGATATCTGGGAGCGCAAACTTCTCGATTTTTCGCTGCGCAACTCTCTGCTGAATCTTTCAGTGCGCAGGCGCGCGGTTCAGTTTATTTCATTTGATATAAACCGGATTGAGGATCACCTTCAGGACGGAAACGAGTATTGCATAACGTCGAAGCCGAATGTCGAGTTTGTGATTGACACTGAAGAAAATTTTGTGAGGTCCAAAATCTACGAGCAGCTGCATGAACTTGTGCTAAACGACATCGAGCATCGGCTTCTCCACACATTCCTGCCGGAGAACGAAACCAGGTCGGTGCTGAAAAACATTTACCGTGCGGCACGAAATGCCGTAGAGGAGACCGGCGCCAACTCGTTGTTTCTCGCAATCGGCGCTCTGCGCTGGTTCGAGACCGACAGAAGTGTTGTGCCGCGTTATGCTCCGTTGCTGCTGCTCCCGGTAGAGATGGTGTATAAGAAAGGCAATTATTACATACGCACCCGCGATGAGGATATATCGCTAAATATCACGTTGCTGGAGTTTCTGCGCCAGAACTACGACATTACCATCAATGGTCTTGATCCGCTGCCGCTCGACGGAAGCGGAGTGGATGTGCCGCTGATATTCGCGATAGTCAGAGACGCGCTTAAGACCCAGAAGCGCTGGGATGTAGAAGAGGAGTGTGTGCTCGGCACATTCTCTTTCAGCAAATTCCTTATGTGGAACGATATCCACAGTCACCGCGCGGAGCTGCAGCAGAGTGAAATCATCAACAGTCTTGTAGCCAACCGTCTGACATGGACTCCCGCTCCGGTAGCCTCCGACCTGAAAGATATAGACATGAATGTGTCGCCGATAGACACCGCTCTGCCTGTGCCGGTCGACTCGTCTCAGATGGCGGCGGTGATAGAGGGGGGCAACGGCAACTCTTTCATTCTTTACGGACCTCCGGGCACCGGCAAATCGCAGACAATCACCAACCTCATAGCCAATGCACTCTATCATGGCAAGCGGGTGCTTTTTGTAGCTGAGAAGATGGCCGCGCTGAGTGTGGTGCAGAGCCGTCTTGAAAAAATCGGTCTCGACCCGTTTTGCCTCGAACTGCATTCGAACAAGACCACCAAGCGCCATGTGCTTCAGCAGCTGGAGAAAGCGCTCAAGGTTGTTCATATTGTTCCTCCTGAAGATTATTCGGCAACTGCTGAAAAGATATTTGCGCGGCGCAAGGAGCTGATTGAGTACATGCGCGCGCTTCATGAGCGCGACCATGCTGATAATCTTTCGCTCTATGACTGCATCATCAGCTATGAGTCGATTGCTGCCGAGCCGCTCGCCGGATTCAAATACGCCGCGGCAATAGATGAGCTTATCTCCAAGGAAGGAATCAAAGGTATTGAGCAGCTCCTCGGAAGCCACTTTGAAACAGTGCTTAAACTTGTGGGGCAGCCCTCGGGGCATCCGCTCAACGGACTGACCGTTGACCGTGACATGCTCGCCGATAGCGAAGGCGCGGGCGCGCGGATGAAAAGCGACTCAGCCACGATTGCCGGCAGTCTGCGCCGCTACAGCGAGCTCAGTAAGACAAAGTCACTGCGCAAGATGTTGCTATGTTGCAACTCTCCCGCGATATTGGACGAAGACCCGGAAGCGCTCTATCAGCAATGGCGTGAGGCGAAGTCCAAATGGTTTATCTTCAGGAGTTTCGCTAAACGCAAATTTTTCAATAAGCTGAGACAGTACGCCGATCACCTCGTGCCGCAGGAGATAGACTCCCTGATAGAATATCTGATAACGTATCGCAAAAGGCATGAGGAAATTAACGGTATTCAGCAAATCCTGAAGCAATATTTCAGTCAGGAATATGATGAGGATGAGCTGCCCGAGGTGTCTTTCCTTGAGCAGACAGTGCAGAATCTTGTGAGTTGGTCGGAAAACACGGTACTTATGCGCGACTGGATTCACTGGTGCGAGTACAGCGCGGAGCTTAAAGCGAATGGTCTCGGATGCGTTGTGGATGCTCTGCAGGCCGAGGAACTCGATGTCGCAACCGTTAAGGATTCCTATCTCAAGGCGCTCTTTAAGCATAAGTGTGATAAGAAGATTGCCGGCTCAAAAGCGCTTGCTGCCTTTGAGGGAATGCTGTTTGACGAAAAAGCCGCCGCTTACAAAAAACTGAAGGAGGAGTATCAGCTTCTTACCTGCAAGGAGCTTTATGCCCGGCTGGCGGGCCGTGTGCCGAGGATGACTGAAAGCGCGGTGACCGGCAGCGAGATAGGACTTCTCAACCGCAACATCTGCAACGGCGGCAGAGGGCAGTCGCTCCGCGACCTCTTTGACCAGCTGCCAACCCTCATGCCGCGGCTCTGTCCCTGCATGCTCATGAGCCCAATGAGCGTTGCGCAGTATATCGACCTGTCGGCAGAGAAGTTTGACCTCGTGGTGTTTGACGAAGCATCGCAGATGCCCACGAGCGAGGCTGTGGGAGCGATTGCGCGCGGAAAATCCCTGATAGTTGTCGGCGACCCCAAGCAGATGCCTCCCACAAGTTTCTTCACCTCGACCAATGTCGATGTGGAGGAAGCGGCTATCGACGATATGGAGAGCATTCTCGAGGACTGCCGCACGCTCGATATGCCCTCGCTTCAGCTCTCCTGGCATTACAGGTCGCGCCACGAAAGCCTGATAGCGTTCTCAAACAACGAGTACTACGACGGCTCGCTCATCACCTTCCCGTCGGTTGACGACAAAGCCACCAAGGTGCATTTCGTGCCTGTCACAGGGTTTTATGACAAGGGTGGCAAGCGCTGCAACAAGGCTGAGGCAGAAGCGATTGTCGGAGAGATTGTGCGCCGCGTAAAGGATGAGAACCAGCGGCGCCATAGTATCGGCGTTATTGCATTTAATGTAATGCAGCAGGGACTTATAGAGGACTTGCTGCAGGAACGGCTCGACAGGGACAAGGCGTTTCAGGAGGCGGCCGCGAAGCTGCATGAACCGATATTTGTAAAGAATCTTGAGAATGTGCAGGGCGACGAGCGCGACATAATACTGTTTTCAATCGGCTACGGACCCGACAAGAATGGAAAGGTGTCAATGAACTTCGGACCGCTCAACAATGCGGGCGGCGAGCGTAGGCTTAATGTGGCGGTGAGCCGTGCACGCCACGAGATGTACATTTTCTCTACGCTTAAATCGGCGGATATTGATTTGCGCCGCTCCAAAGCGCGCGGTGTTGAAGGGCTCAAGCATTTCCTGCACTATGCCGAAACTCAGTCGCTGCCATCGGTTTCGCAGGCAGGGTCATGCTTCCGTCACTCTGTTATAGCCGACCGGATTGCCCATGAACTTCGCGGGCGCGGATATACCGTGGCTACGGATGTCGGCCGCTCTCAGTTCAGAGTCGATGTGGCGGTGGCAGAGGAGGGTAATCCTGACAGATATGCGCTCGGCATACTTCTTGACGGCGAAAACTACCGCGACACAGCCACTACACGTGACCGCGAGATAGTTCAGCCCTCGGTCCTTGACGGGCTCGACTGGAAAGTGATGCGCGTGTGGAGTGTAGACTGGTTTAATAACCCCAATAGGGTAATCGAGCGCATTATCGACAAACTCTGCGAAGACCCTGATGAGGATGAGCCGGTGGCGAATCGGGAATTTGACATCTCATCCGAAAAAATTGCAGACAGGAAGACTAATGCGATTGAATATGTCAGATACACCGTAGATCAGGACAAAGCCAACAGAATGGAAGACCTTGATATCATGGGACGCATTATCAATGTCGAGTATCCGATAACATTCATACACCTTTGCCGCAGTATAAATGCTCTGCGCGGAGTCGGAAGGCTCACCCAGGCTATGCAAAAGGAATTCAGGGAAATCGCCGACCGTTTTCACAACGAGGATGGAGCGATATGGAAATACGGAACCTCACCGGACAAATATGTGTATTTCCGACCAAACTCCGGACGTGACATTTCGGAAATCCCCGAGATTGAGCTTATTAATGTGCTGAAGGAAACATTGGCTGAGTATCTGGTTTTAAGCGAGGACAATCTTATCGTTTGTGCTATAAAAAAGATGGGTTTCAACCGTCGGAGTGCCAGCATAGACGCAGCCTTCCGCGGCGCTCTTGAAAAACTGAAAGCCTCAGGCACTCTTGAGATAGCAGGCGATTCCCTGCGCCTCAAGTCATGAGGTGCGGGCGGGTCAGAGGGCTCGCTTGTAGGTTCTCAGAATATCATAGCGGTTCATGACGGCATCCCTGACCTTTACCATCAGGGCCTGCTCCTCAGCGCGCTCTCTGTCGGTCAGATATTGCGGCCAGGTGAAGGTGTCGGTAATCTTCTTGAGGCTGTTTTCCACGATACGCTGATCGAGGCTCTGCCTTTTGCGCGGAGTTCCGTTAGCGTCGGGTGCGGACTCAGGCACCTGTATGGCGACCTTGCTGAGAGCCATAAGAGTCTTGAAAAGAGCCATGACATTTTTGGAGAGGTTTTCGGGCATCTCTCCGGTCTTGCAGTAGTGCACGGCGGCATCCATTACTTTGTGGCGGGTAGCGGGAGAGAGTTCGGCGAGGATTTCGATAGC
>JAIDJW010000182.1 GCA_029052015.1 Paramuribaculum sp.
GCTGACCATCCGTCAAAAAAATCCGCGGGAGACGCACCAGTATCATCAACATTTATCAGGATTTCCTTTACACCTGATGGCTCATTCCCATGAACACAAGAATAAGCACAAAATAGGATGACACTTAATATCAACAAATAAACTTTTTTCATCTCTTCCATTTAGTTGCCTAGTCCAAGAGCTTTCCATACGTCCACGCAATCCCTATATCTACACATCTCATTTCCTGGCTTCTGGCATCTCACTCCACCATCTACCGTAGCTTCAAAACCGCCATCTACTTTGACTAGTTTTAAGCCGGCAAATCTCCCGTCCGCTACTCCGGTGAAGCGAGCTGTACAGCTGTATGTCACCACAGTGTATTCTGGTTCAGGGTTGAATTCATCCTCTGTCAGAGCTTCGACATTATCCCTCTCCATCTGGGAGGTGTAAGTGTTTTCTTGCTTTGTTGCGAAAAGGATTCCGCACACGAGCACGACACTGAACAGTGCTGCCAGGATTGTTTGTTTAGTTTTCATAGTTTTGATTATTTGTGTTTAATAACGTAAGTTTCAATCTTATCGGTTTCTCTTTTTCAGAAAAGAACAAATCAACAAAACGTCTTTGCTGACCAAAAACACTATCCGGTGTCAAGGTAACCGTTGCTATCACCCTTTCTCCAGGGGCTATAGAGTCTTTATCCGTTACCGCCGTGACACATTCACAGGATGGTATGAGTCCGGAAACATGAAGTGTATCCCCGCTGTTGTTACGGATACGGAATTCCCGACTTTCTGATTGTCCGCGGTGTGAGGTCCCGAGCATGAAGTGTAGTGGCGTCTCATATATTATATCGTCTCCTTCTGCGTCTGTACTGTCGCCTAATATTGTACGCTTGTAAAAATCGCGCACATTAGGATTCCAGACGGGACTGCCAATTGCCACTATTTTATTATCATTGTCAAGCAGAAAAGTCCGGAAATTTTCGTCATTCTCGATGCCATTGGTCTTGCGAAACGAATCAAGCGTGTCAACAAGAACCGGGTACTCAAAATCGTATGTCCTGAGGATATATTGCAACGATGGTACATCTTTTGCATTTATAATCATGAACAAATCGATATCTGTATCTGGAGCGGAATTGTATAGATTCATGGTCTCTGTCCATTCTCTCAGCTTCATTTTACAATTTGTGCAACCGAGAGAATCTATGTAGACAACTATCTTATAATCCGCATCGAAAGCCTTGATATCCACTGTATCCTTCTTGATAAGACATAACATATTTTCAGGGAGAGTCACCTCTTGTCCCAGCCAAAAAGATACCCTTTCGCCAACATGCTTGTTTTTGTCCGAGCAGGAAGTGATGAATGTCATCAGTACGCAAAGTAATAATACTTTATAATGGCTGCCTTGCATTTAATTACTTTGATTTTATTTGTTTTGGTAATAGCCGGGAGGGAGGTGGATAGAGCCTCCGCTCCCGGCATGACCACGCGGTTTGTGTGTCAGATTGTTATAATCCCTGTATAATATTATAAGGTGACGGTATATGTTTCTGAGTTGAACACTACAGTGACGTAGACAGCACCTTCGGCATCTCCTATGAATACAGCATAGCCGCAAGTGAGGTCGGTGACCTCGTCAGCAATCACTGTGCCGGTTGAGTCTACGATGTTGATACTCGCCTCTCCATCCTGCCTGCTGTAAAGGGTGAGCACGTCATCGGACAGCACACCATATATAATACTGCGTGCGGGAGCATGAGGCATGGATATCGTCTCATCATCTTTAGGCTCTTTTTTTACCGGAATCTTAGTTTCAGCAATAGCGCTCTCTGCAGTGATAAAGCATAGCAGCAGAGCGCAGAAGTATGCAAAAATCTTTTTAAGCATAGCATGAAATATTAGTGGGTTATCTGCAACAAAATTACGTAAAAAGATGTTTTTAGCCTAAGAACCATGACATAATCTCACCTTACCGCCGATTTTAAAAGTGGCTGTTTGTCAGGCGTTTAAAAGGGTGGAGTCTTGGAAAAATCTTACCTGTATTTTACCCGCCACATACACCTATTATTGTGCTGTATTTTGATTGTTGATTTTAAGCGACTTATCCCTTCATGCTCAAATCTTGCATAAATTTGTCACAGATTTTACCGTTTATATCCAGCATTTTCCTTTTCAGCTTGCTTTTCGCTGTATACACAGCGGGTGTGCCGTCCCTGCCCGTCAGTACGGCAATCGCTTCCATCGAAAGTCCGAGGTAAAGATACATAGCAAGGAGATAGTAGCTGTCATTCAATCCGGGATATGCAGATTTGAATCTCGACATCCATCCGTTGGCATGAAGGTCGACAATCTCGACCAGTCTTTCAGAAACATCGATTTTTCTAACATCATTGAGAATACTGTTTATTCTCTTGTGAAGATGATCGGCGACTGTTTTATTCCCCTTTGTGTAGTTGGCGTTGCATATCTTTCCCCGCAAATTGATATGCTGTGAAAAGTTTTCTATACTCGGCCTTGCCGCAAAGATAGGCGTAGCGTGCCATGCACTCACTG
>JAIDJW010000183.1 GCA_029052015.1 Paramuribaculum sp.
AAGTAGCGGGATCGAGAATTGAACTCGAGACCTCCGGGTTATGAATCCGACGCTCTAACCAACTGAGCTATCCCGCCAAGATGTTTCCGTTCCGAAAACCGAGTGCAAAGTTATATTCTTTATGTGAATTCCGCAAATTTTTAGAGCTGTTTTTTTGACACCTTTACGTAAGTTCCCCATAACCACCAAAATAAATACCTACTCTTGATTATTTCGGAAGGATAGTTGAAGCCCAGTCGGGAAGCTCTGCTACATAGCGTTTGGCAAGCTCGCCGTCGCCCAGACGAAACAAAAGCCGGGCTTCCGCATCCTCTATCGAGTTGTCATAGATATAGAGCCTGTCGACTATCCCTGCCAGGATTTTGCAATTGGCAATGGATTTGTCGTATCGTGATATGTGATTTTGGAGATAGGTACATCATGACCTCCATTCAGCACACGGTTCGCTACTCGTTTCGCATTTGTTGTCGGAGATTCGGTGGAGACGAATAACTATTCATCTGCTCTTCCGACATAATCATATAACTTTAGTCAACAAACTTAATAAAAAAATCGGAAGTAAATCCTGTTATACAGGAATTTCTTCCGAATTTTTCACCCTGTCATCAGCAAGGGTCAGAAGTCGAAGCGCTCAAGGGTGAGGGTGCCGCACTCTTCAAGCTGAGGCACGAGGCGGCGGAAGTGCTCGCTCTCGCTGTGCTTCTTCAGGGATGCATCATCCTTCCAGATTTCCACAATCTCGATATGATTGTCTGACAGGAGTTTGAAGGTTATGATGTGGGGAATAAATAACAAAATGGAGCGCGGATTAAATTACCATGCTCCATTTTGCTTTGATTTATCAAGAAGTTTACTTCACTTCCTCGAAGTCAACGTCGGTTACATTGTCACCGTTGCCGGGCTGGGGACCGGGGTTAGGATTTGCACCGGCTCCGGGCTGAGGACCTGCCTGCGCCTGGGCGTTGTGGATTGCTTGCTGGGCGGCGCCGAACGCTGTCTCGATTTCCTTGATGGCAGATTCGATGCCGGGGATATCCTGAGCCTTGTGAGCTTCTTTGAGCTTCGTGAGGGCTGTCTCGATAGGAGCTTTCATGTCGGCGGGAATCTTGTCGCCAAGTTCCTGAAGCTGTTTCTCGGTCTGGAAGATGATTGTGTCGGCCTTGTTGATGGTATCGGCACGCTCTTTTTCCTTGGCGTCGGCGGCAGCATTAGCGGCAGCTTCGTCCTTCATGCGCTGTATCTCAGCATCGGTAAGACCGCTTGATGCCTCGATGCGGATGCTCTGCTCCTTGCCTGTTGCCTTATCTTTTGCGGATACGTTGAGAATACCGTTGGCGTCTATCTCGAATGTAACTTCAATCTGGGGTATGCCACGGGGTGCGGGTGCGATGCCGTCGAGGTGGAATTTGCCGAGTGTCTTGTCATCCTTTGCCATAGGACGCTCACCCTGAAGAACGTGGATTTCAACAGAGGGCTGATTGTCGGCTGCGGTCGAGAATGTCTCGCTCTTGCGGGTAGGAATAGTGGTGTTTGCTTCGATGAGCTTTGTCATCACGCCGCCAAGGGTTTCGATACCGACGCTCAGAGGCACGACATCAAGCAGAAGCACATCCTTCACGTCGCCAGACAGCACGCCGCCCTGGATTGCTGCTCCGACTGCCACTACTTCGTCGGGGTTTACGCCCTTTGAGGGAGCTTTGCCGAAGAATTTCTCCACAACCTGCTGGATGGCGGGGATACGGGTCGAACCGCCGACAAGGATAACCTCGTCGATATCTTTAGGAGCAAGACCTGCATCCTTGAGAGCCTGCTCGCAGGGCCTGATAGTAGCCTGAATGAGGTTGTCGGCAAGCTGCTCGAATTTAGCGCGGGTAAGGGTCTTTACAAGGTGCTTGGGCACACCGTCAACCGGCATTATGTAAGGCAGGTTGATTTCTGTGCTTGTTGCGCTCGAAAGCTCAATCTTGGCTTTCTCGGCGGCTTCCTTAAGACGCTGCAGAGCCATAGGGTCCTTGCGGAGGTCTACACCTTCGTCCTTGAGGAATTCGTCTGCGAGCCAGTCGATGATAACATGGTCGAAGTCGTCACCGCCGAGGTGTGTGTCACCGTTGGTCGATTTAACTTCAAACACTCCGTCGCCGAGTTCGAGTATAGAGATATCGAATGTGCCGCCACCGAGGTCAAACACAGCTATTTTCTGGTCCTTGTTTGTCTTGTCGAGGCCGTATGCAAGCGCTGCGGCAGTAGGTTCGTTGACAATACGCTTCACTGTGAGACCGGCGATTTCGCCAGCCTCTTTGGT
>JAIDJW010000184.1 GCA_029052015.1 Paramuribaculum sp.
CTTACTGTGCTGTTTTTTTCGCCGGCAACAGGATATTTGTATGAGAATTGCCCGGGATAGAGCGCGTATTCGCTGTTTTTGTCGCACACACCTTCATAAATAGGGAAATTAAACATCGGCACCTCGCTCTCATTATACTTGATGTAGCAAAGGGTGAGATTGTCGGGAGCCCAGGTCATTGAGGATGAGGTGGTGAATTCCTCCTCGTATGTCCAGTCGGGCACACCGTTGATTACCGAGTTTTTGGCTCCGTCTGTTGTCACTGCAAGCTCGGTCCAGTAGTCGAGTTTCTTGAGGTAGATGTTGTTTTGTGCTACAAAAGCCACCATGCGGCCGTCCGGTGAGAAAAGGGGAGCCTGCTGACGCGGATGCTCGGTGCTGAGAGGACGCAGCAGACGTGTGCGCAGCTCATACACATAGTATTCCGCATCGAATGAGTGGCGGTAGATATATTTGGAATTTCTCCACACGAGAATCTTTGATTCCTCCGGGCTCATTTTGAATCCGCTTATGGACTCGAGAGTGGTTTCGCGCGTATTGCCAAGATCAAGAATGGTTTCCAGCTCTTTGCCGCTGCGTGTGTCATATTTTACTATCTTCTTGCCGTCCTGACTTAACTGCAGGTAAGCGGCACCATTGTTCATGTATGTAAATGCCTTCGGAGCGGTGGCGTAACGTCCGGGTCCGAGATACTTGTCAATATCGGTGAAGCTGTCGGTTCCGGCAGCTGACGATACGAGCGTGGCAAACGCCATTGCGATAGAAAGAAATACTTTATGCATGATGATATATTGATTTGTCAGTAAATATGCTGATTGAATTACCAGAGCGAGAGTTGCCTGTCATCTTCGGAGTGAGTCTTGCGCTGAGGGTCCTTGTAGCCGAAGTCATCCTCTTTTTCCGTTTCTTTGGGCAAGGGCATTGGAGGAGTGGCAACAAGCCAGTCGGTGCTGTCGATCAGTTCGTCGATAGCCGAGATGCGTGGTTTGGCGGCTCCTCTGCGCGATGCTTTCTTTTTAGGCTGTGCAGCTTGAGCCGGCTGTCGCTGCTGCTGTTGCTTTTCTTGCATAAGCTTTGCATTGTCGGCAATATTGTCGGCTATTGTTGAGTTCAGCTGCGCAATCTGTGCTTTAAGGCTCTCAATTTCTTGCATGAGCGCCTCATTTTTTTTGCCGGCATCGGCAATGCTGTCCAGATGCTGCTGTTTTTCGCGCTTGAGGGCGGCAATCCGGGCGTCTTTTTTGTCAATTATCTCTTGCACTCTCTGCACCTCATCCTTCAGCGTCATCAGCGATTTGATGTCGGCGAGGGCCGAGTCCAGTTCCATGTCTGCTTTGTTTGCGCGCGATTGCAAATCGCCGTATTTTTTCAAAAGTGCAGCTATAATATCAT
Source organism: Paramuribaculum sp. (assembly GCA_029052015.1). Classification (GTDB taxonomy): domain Bacteria; phylum Bacteroidota; class Bacteroidia; order Bacteroidales; family Muribaculaceae; genus Paramuribaculum. The sequence goes on from JAIDJW010000184.1 coordinate 1,393, forward strand.
TTTTCACCGCATCTTTTGCTGCGGCGATATCGGCATCCGCGTTATCAGGGGTCTGCTGTGCGGCGCTCTCCTGCGCCCGTTCGTTGGCAGCCTTCAGTTCGCTCTCCGCGGCTTCCGCCCTTGATGTGAGTTCGGCAATCTTTTCAGCAATTTCCTCGCTATCAGCTCCTCCGGTCAGGGACGCCACGCGGAGTTTGTTGAGCATACTGCGGTTTTCAAGAATATATTGCTCTTTTTCGGCAGACAGATTAAGAATCTGCGTCTCCAGGTCATGCACTCTCTCTGTGAGAGCCCTTTTCTGACGCTCGGCGCTCAGGCGTGCAGTTTTTGATTCTTCACGGTTTTGTTCGAGCGCTTTTTTCTCTTTTTTCAAAGTTTCGACCTCGCAGTCGAGACGCATTCTCTCCTCTTCCCACAGACATTGCCCATGCAGGCGTGCGTTTTGAATAGCCGCATCAAGGCGCTGCCTCACAGCCGCGTCTATGCTTTCAAGTATATATGCTTTTTGTGCGTCCGTGGCAAGGCACTTTTTTATGAATTCGGGTTGTGATTCATTGAAAAGCGCAACCACACTTTCAAATATATCCGCACTTAGGGCTGTGGAATCGATCTGCTTCACCGGCGGCTTCTGTGGCTGCGGCTCCGGTGTGTATGTCTGAAAAGCTTCGGCATCATCGCCGACGGCTATTTCATCCTCGGTATCATAATCTTCAGATAATCCGAATGCGCGTTTGAGTGAATGGATTAATGACATTTTTATTCCTGAATTTCTGTTTTGGAATACTGGTGTCCCGGAGCGACTCCGGGTTTTGCGACAACACCTACTCCTGTTTTTCCGTTGATGCCGATGGGCAGTGGAGTGTCAAACTTTACAATTCTGACATAATCGCTCTCATACACGGCGGGCATAGAGTCGAGATATGCGGCATCAAAAAATCCTTTGCCCGCATCCTGGTCGATGGTGAAATATCCTACTCCGAATGAGGTGAGATTCTGGAAGAAGTGCGTGCCCTGGCTCGGCTCGATACGATAGCTGCCGACTGAAGACTCAACAATGAGCCGTGCGGCGGAAATCTGGGGCCATTTCACAGGAATGCCTAAAGCTGTGTCGCTTGACCCCCATCTGCCGGGACCGACAAGTATGTAATTCTCGCTGTTGGCAACGAATTCTCTGTTTATCTTCTCAATCTCGCGAGCAATCAGTGAGTTGTTTGACGAAGAGAAAGTGTCGGGCCGCACATATACTATAATTGCCACATTGTCGACGGTGCCATGACCGAGAGCAGTGTCGCTACGCATTATCAGCTTGTCGTGAGGTAGTTCAAGCAGATGCTCGTCAACAAGCTCCTTGCGGTCTACGATGGGACGTATCTGCAGCCAGTAAATGTGTCCTTTAAGCGAGCCGTCGCGCTCAATCATTCCGGCAAATTCTATCTCTACGGGACGGCACATCTCTTTTTGACCGGTAGTGAGCATGAAGTCGACAGCTTCGGCGAGAGGAAACACTTTGTGCTTCAGAATATTGTTGAATGTGACGACACGGCGCCCCTCGCCAAAATCATTGTCACGCAGCACATTGTCACGGTAGTCGAAGGTCGACACCATGTAACGCAATGCACCGCTCGGTGCGATGTCCTGCACAGATTTGCGCACGATATTGAAGCTGTCGTCGACATTGAAATCGGTGGTGAGCGATTTCATGTCCAGGGCATACATGCGTGTCTGTGTGTCGCGGAGCGCAAGGTGAAGCTCAGAAGTCTGCAACACGCTTTCGGGATGTCGCGGAGAGAAGCGGAGCCCCATGCCTCCGTCAACAATATATTTGCCGAGTCCTACCGCCACTTCCGCAACTCCGTCCTCCGGTTTCTCGTGACCGATGGGATAGTAGTTGAGTGAGCGTCCGACGCCCGAGAAGGAGGGAAAATAATACCCGTCAACCTCCCGGCCTATCACCTCCTGGATTATGACAGCCATCTTCTCCTGGTCAATGACATTACTGGTGGCGGTCATATATGCCTTGCTGTCAGCATAGAAAACCGAGGCATACACGCCCTTGATAGCGTCGCTGAGATTTTTGAGCATCTCATAGCGATCGGCCACCTTCGGTATCATATAGGTGGAGTAAATACCGGCAAATGGCTGGTAGTGTGAATCTTCAAGCAGACTTGAGCTGCGGATTGCCAACGGACGGTCAACAACCTCAAAGAGCGCGAAAAAGTCCTCGATAAGACGTTCGGGCAACCGGGCCTGAAGGAAATTCTTGAGTATCACGTCGTCCGGAGCATCGCTCAGCGCAAGCGGATAGAGGTTGTTGGTGCTCATGAACTCATCGAAGATGTCGGTACACAGCACCACTGTGCGCGGAATATTTATGGTTATGCCGTCAAAACTGTCACATTCCGGATTTTTCTTTATTATCTGGTCTATGAATGCCAGGCCGCGGCCTTTGCCGCCCAATGACCCCTCACCGATGCGTGCGAAGTTCGAGTAGTGGTCAAAGCGGTCCTTGCGGAACACGGCTACAACTCCGCGGTTTTTCATGCGTCGGTATTTGACGATAAGGTCAAAAAACAGCTTTTTTACCGCCGGAGCCTCTTCGAGCGATGAAAAACGATGCTCTTTTATCACATCGGCAATAGGGAAGAGGGCGCGTGAATAGAGCCAGCGTGAAATATCGTTTGTAGAGGCGTGGTGAAGCAAAGCCTCCGCAGGGATATCATAAAGACGGTACTGCAGGTCCTTGAGCGAGCATATCCTCACAATCTCCTTGCCGGTGGAGGGGTCGGTCATCACAAAGTCGCCGAAACCGAATTTCTCCTTGATGGCGGCGCCGAGGTCTACCGGCAGTTTTTTTGAATTCTTGTCAAGAAACACACAGTTCATCTGCAATGCGGGGTCGGCATTGTCGCTTTCGCTTGATTCGATGATTATAGGCAGATTGGGGTCCTCGCGGCGCAGAAACTGCGCGAACCTCAGGCCGGCATGACTGTCCTTGGCACCGTTGCGCTTAAAGGACACATCGCTGATGACACCGAGCAGATTGCTGCCGTAGCATTCGTAGAGGTCCATAGCCTCCTCATAGTCACGCGCGAGCATCACTTTGGGGCGGCCTCTCATACGGAGCATCTGCTCATGCTTGTTGAGAGCTTCAGTAGAGCTTTCAAACGATTGCTTGAGCAGATTCTTGTAAACGGTAGGAAGCACCGAACTGTAGAACCGCACGGAATCCTCCACAAGCATAATCATCTGCACTCCGACTTCGTTGATGTCCTTGTCGGCATTGAGCTTATCCTCAAGCAGCTTTATGATAGCGAGAAGAAGATCTACATTGCCGAGCCAACTGAACACATAGTCGATACCCGAAAAATCCTCATTGGCGAGTCGGCGCGACACCTCTTTGCTGAAAGGAGTGAGAACAACAATGGGGATGTCGGGGCGTAACTCCTTGATAAGGCGGGCACCGGTGAATGTTTCGCTGATGTCCATGCCCGGCATCATTATCACCAGGTCATAATGCTTCTGAGCCATTACCTCAAGCGCCTTGGCGGTATCGGCAACCTGATTGATGCGCGGAGGCGAACTGAGATTCAGAGCAACGTATTCAAAATAGAGCTGCTCCTCTATTCTTCCGTCCTCTTCCATCATGAAGGCATCGTAGGGCGACGCAACGAGCAGCACATTAAATATGCGCTTCTGCATCAGTTCCTGAAAAGCTGTGTCCTTTAGGTACAGCTGGCTTAAAGCATCCTCGTTCATTGCATTGTGTTTGAATACGCAAAGTTACACTTTCCGCACGACATTTCCTTGTACCCGCGCCATATATTTTAGGCAGTGCCATTAAGGATTTTAAAGAGTGTGCGGCAAACGCGGCAGCATCCGGGAAACATTTCAGATGTAATCTTGTTAAGAGATTATAATAGTCAGTCTTCCTGCCGGACTGTCAATTATCATGTTAGTTTAATGTCATTTATCAACAGTAATAATGATTACCCTCCGGAAAGCACGCCTTGTAGCTGCCGTTGCCGTACTTACGGCTGCCGTGTCATCGTGTATTTACGACGAGACTCCTGATTGCCCGGATGAAAAAGTGGAAATCACCATATTGAACGATTGGAAAGATGCGCCGGCTGCAAACCCCGAAGGCATGGCATATCTTTTTTATCGCGTAGGAGTAAGTTCGCCATGGCGATTTGATTTTCCCGGAGCGGAGGCAGGTAAGGTTGCCCTTGAGCCCGGGGAGTACGAATTCGTGATGTATAATGATGACACCTCGGACATTGTATTTGCCACAGATCAAAACGGTTTGCCTTTTGTGACGACAGGCAACAGCACAATCCGACTCAGCGATGATGAAATAGACCTGCATGAGCCGCCGGACATGATGTGGTCAGATTATGTCTGTAGGGTAAGCATCAGGCCTGAGGGGGTGGAATATACTTCAGGTGACAGTGTAGTTGGAGCGCCGGGCAATTATGTGATTGTGACCGATCCCCGGCAAATCACTCCGACTTATACGTTAAGAGTGCATCATGTCGTTAATCTTCAGGGAGTAGCGGCAATGAAAGGGTGGATTTCAGGAATGTCGCTCGGCATGGAATTATATGAGAGAATAGAATCTGAAACATCTGTCAGGGTATCGTTTGCCCCGCGAATTACCACGGATTCTATGGTAATTGCGACATTCAATACTTTCGGGTTGCCGTTCCATCACAAGGCATTGAATGAATTAAGGCTGTTTTTCCTTCTCTCAGACGGCACAACGGTTGAGAGGAAATACGATGTCACACCCACGGTGATGTCTGCTCCTGACCCGCTGAATGTGGAGATTGTGATAGATTCCATATCATTGCCGTATGCGCCTGCGCCCATTGAAGGGGGAGCATTTGACCCCACGGTTGTTGGCTGGGAAACGATTTTTGTGAACTACGGAACATGATATAACGTTTATAAACAAATGGATTGTCGGTGAGAGACAGTTGTTTAAACATACATACTCGACTAAATGTTACTATTATGAAAGCTATAATTATTGCGCTTCTTCCTGTTGTCATA
>JAIDJW010000185.1 GCA_029052015.1 Paramuribaculum sp.
GCCTGATTCTATTCTACACGCGCTGACGGCTTTTTATTGCGCGATGAAAACCGCGGAGTGATTCCGATAAAAAACTCGAAATTGATTCCGGGCATCGGGCGCGACAGCACCGACAGATACTCCTCGTTGAAAAGATTGTTGACCGCAAGTTTCAGCGACAGGCCGGCAATCCGTAAATCCAGATTCTTCTCCAGGCTCACATTGCTTATGAAGTACTGCGGCAGGTGGCCGGTGATGCTATAGTCGTTGCTGCTCATGGATTGCGCCACATCGCCGAGTTTCATGCCGTTTGCGCGAAAAAACACCTCGTTTTCAACGGTGTTTGTAGCCGGGTCGTAATATGACAGCGAGGCGTTGCCATACTGGAAGTTGCCTTCGTTCGTAATGAAAAGACCTGTGCCTGCGGCGTCAAAATCCTCAGTCTTGTCAGAATAATCCCACTCCATGCAGCCCGTCAGGGCCGCATGGAGCAGGACAGCAGAAAATAAAAGAATCTTGTTTGGCTTCATTTGCTGATATTGAGGTCGCGGAATCCGAATACTTCGGTAGATACTTCGCCGAGCCACCCGGCCTTGGAGTTGATGCCGGTCTGCACCTTGATGAAGTCGATGTACTGCAGGTTTATATGGTTCAGGTCCGGAAACATCGCGTTTTCGATGAGAAATCCGTTGCGCTGCCCCTCGCCTGTGGTGCCGTCGCCGCCGGTGATGTTGTCGCTTCCCATGTTGTCGGCGTATCCCCACGCAAAAGCGCTGTTGTCCCAGAATCCCGTTGATGCGTCCTGGCTTGTGCGTGCTGCCAGACAGGTGCCTCTAAGCGTGTAAGAATCGGCGTCAATCCACGCGGGATAGTAATAATCCTGCCTGTGGAAAGCGCCTAAGTAGTCGATTGTGCCGGTGGCTCCGTAGTTGTCGCTCCACTGCACATTCATGCCTGCCGAAGCCGGGCGGAAGTAGGTCACGGCATAGTCCTGGCGCGTGGAGGCATTGCCGGTCTCGCTGCCCCGCAGCTCGTACCATTCGTCATCGGGCAGTCCGTTGCCGTTGACATCCTGCATCACATACACTATGCCCGGCTCGTTGGAGCCTCCGGTGCCGGTAGTGGCGTTGAGAAAGGCGTTTGCAAGAATGCTGAAATCATAATTGCCCTCCTTTTTGCTGATGCTGTGGTCAAATCCGACGATGATATGGCCGCCGAAGCCGCCGAGAGTCACGAAACTGTTGCCGTCGAGGCGCTTTTTCGCCCATGCGTTGGCAAGTTGGGGTGTAGTCTCCGCACCGGTCATTCCTCCGGTGCCCGTATCATTTATGAACTGGCCGGGTGCCGGAATCCATTCAAATACTGTAGTGGCGGATGCCGAGCTTGAGGCTGTCGGCGCCCTGTAGCGGGAGCTTTCGGTAGCGTCCACGCATATCACCTTGACTCCCGCGGTAGCGCCGCCGTCCACTGTCAGGTTGACGGTGTATTCGCCCGGCTCCTGGGGCGTAAAGACAAATGTGCGGGCAGAGCATTCTGATGCCTTGCCGTCCACGCTCCATGAAAAGACTGTCGGCACCGTGCTCCCGATTATAGGTGTAAGATACACCGGACGTCCTGCGAATGTGTAGCGGGCCGTGGATTTGATGAGGTAGCCCGGGGTCGGGAACGACAGCTCGTAGGGGAGCTTGTCGACGACCTTAATGTTGAATGTCCTGGTGTCGGAGCCGTCGGCATTCGTAGCCGTGACGCTCACGGCGTATGTGCCGGTTTCCTCCGCGCTGAATTTAAACGTGGCTTCTTTGCCGGCCTCTTTGCCGTTGACAGTCCATGTCACTGCAAAACCCTCCACATCGCTGTTGCTGATCTCGGGCGTGATGACATATTCCGTGCCGGCTGCAATCGTTATCTCAGCAGAAGACACTGGAAGCGAAATCACAGGAGCTGCCGGCTCGGTGACTTTCACCAGTATCTCCTCGCTTGCAGAACCGGCATCGTTGGTGGCGGTGACTATGACATAGTATTCGCCGACGTTAGGCCATGCCGAGGTGAAGGAGGGCGTTGTGGCTACGGTCTGCCCGTCGATGCTCCATTTGTAGGACACATTACCGCCGTCCATATTTTTGTATACGGGTGCTATTGTCAGACTCTTGCCGACAGCTACTGTATAAATGCCGTTTTCGCTGTCAAGCTCAATCTTCGGCGGCAAGGTCGACTCGATGATATCGTCCTTATTGCAGGAATAAAGCGCCGCTCCGGCTAAAATAGCCAGAGCAACGCAGAAAAATGAAAAGAGTGATTTGGCCATATATTAATGCTGTGTATTTCAGAAGCGTACAGCCACGTCATCGTAAGCGAAGTAAGCCGGGAAGTTCAGGCCGTATGAACCCTTCTGATCATCGCTTGCGGCGAAGTTGAACTCAACCTTGGCGACTTTGCCAAGCGGTGAGAGGTCAAATTTTGTCCATTCGTTTATGAATTTTCCGTCCTTGCAGAGATAAACTTCGGCGGTGCCTGTTGACTGTCCGCTCTTGTCCCAGCCGTAAGCGACGATTTTTACCCAGGTGGTCGGTTTGGCTGCGCTGTTGAATCCGTCGCCATAGGCAAGTGAATTAAGCGCATAGCTCGTGTTGGTGACATACAGATGGTCAATCACACGTTCGGTGTCGTCGCCGAAGAAAAATCCGGTAAGTTTGCCCATTCCTATAGAGGTGTTGTAATTATCGGCATAGCCGTTCTGGATGCAGAAGTTTGCGGAACCGTTGTGACCGGCATGACCTGCCGAAGCGCCTGTAACTGCTATTTCGAGTTGCTGGTTAAATGATTTTCCGCTGAAGTTGGCATCGTAGTAATTGGACAGGACGTGCCCGCCGTTCCAGAAGCAGTAACCGTACTCATCACTACCGTTCATCACATGCTTGATGAATGTGTTGTTTTCGTCATACCACCAGTATGGTTCATCCATGCCGTAACCTGTGCCATAAAGCATCGGGTCGCCATATTGTTTTCCGGCGATGAGGTCGCTCCATTTGGTGATGTTTTTGCTGCAATAACCGAGAGTGTAAGCTCTAAATTTTGCATCGGAATCCTCAAATGTCAATATCTTTAATTCGTATGTCTCAACATTGAATTTAACAATCATACTTTTGTTATTTCCGGAGATTACGACAATGGATACTGCACCAGTCTTTTCGGCATAAGTGTTTTCTTTGATTGGAGCGGTTACTGTCAGCTTTCCTTCGTTATAGCTGACTTTCCATCCGTCAGGTTTCTGAATGGAATAATTTGCGATATTGGTGGCTGTAACATTAAAAGCAGTGCTTTCACCGTATGGTATGCCTACCATTCCATCAATACCTTCGATAACGAATGCCGGAGCGGTTTCGTCAAAGCGCGCAATCTTGAATTCGCTGCCGTCAGCCATCACGAATTTAACAAATGAGGGATCGGTTGTGTCAACGCTCGCAAACATCGAATCGCCGTCCTTACCCTCGGCCTTCACTCCGGTTCCGGTCCAGCTTGTGCCGCCGTCAACGGATATTTCCCACTCTTTGGTGTCGGGGTTTACTCTGACTTTCGGAGCGGCTCCGGAGCTTGATCCGGGAATACCCTGTGCTCCGTCGGCTCCGTCGATGCCGTTTGCGCGTACCTTATTGCCTTCGACGATGAGCCACTCTCCGTCAAGAGTCCAGTAATAGTTGCCGTCGCTGTCGAGCTTCACGGAAATGGCGGGCGCGCTCACGCCGGCTTCGCCTTTTTCGCCCTGAGCGCCGTCACGTCCATGGGAGATGGTGGCAGTTGTGCCGTCGGAAAATTTGATTTCGTAGCCGGTTTCTGTAGAATTTACGGCTGTGACGGTCAGATTGTTTTGCAGAGCATCCACGATGCTGCGCAGGGCGGCGATGTCGCCGTTGAGCTGAGCGGACTTCTGTTCGAGCAGGTCAACCCTGTCGGTGATGTCGTCGACGGCGTTCCACAGGTCGGTGTCGTCGTACTTGCAGCCTGTGAGTATCAGCAGGCATGAGATGATACTGAGATAAAACTTTTTCATTGCTGAATGGATTGGTTTATTTTGTCGAAATATTGAAAACTCCCGTCCGCATATCAACGGAGACATGCACACGGGAGTTCATATACATTGATTCGGAGATAAACCGCTCTTTCTGCAAAAAAGGATATTGTCATCTCAGATCCTCTGCCCGTTTTCCCGCAGGCGCAAATCTCATATAATTGTGGGCTATGGCAGGTCTTCTGACTTGTTCCGGCTCGCTGCGCCTTCTCGCCCTGTGCGGGCAATGGCTGATGCAGCTGCGCCTGTACTATTAGGTACTGGAACTTACAGCAGCGGGTACTGTCCCGGATTCTCACCGGGTTCCCTTTTGAATCCTCCGTCCGGCTGTCAGGGCGGACATCTGCCTCACTCCTGAGGCATTGTCAAGGATACCATAACGGCTGCAAAGTTATCATTTCTGCGGCAATCGTGCAAGATTAGCTAAAAAAACGGTGCGGATTTGCGCTTTTCGATGCAAAAGGCTATTTTTGTGAAAAACTATAAACAGATTATGCGAAGCAAATACGATAGAGTGCTGCTCAAACTGAGCGGCGAATCGCTGGCAGGAGCCAAGGGTACCGGCATCGACACCGAGCGTCTTGCACAGTATGCAAGCCAGATAAGTGAAATTGTGCAGAGCGGCGTGCAGGTAGCCATAGTGATTGGCGGCGGCAATATTTTCCGCGGACTCAGCGGCGCGGCCAAAGGTTTTGACCGTGTGAAAGGCGACCAGATGGGTATGCTCGCCACTGTAATCAACTCATTGGCGCTCAGCTCCGCGCTTGAGGCTCAGGGACAGCCGGCAAAAGTGTTTACCGCAGTGAATATGTTTCCGATCGGCGAGCACTACAGCAAGTGGAAAGCAATCGAGGCTCTTCAGGAAGGTGTAGTGGCGATTATTGCCGGTGGCACAGGCAATCCGTTCTTCACAACCGATACCGGAAGCGCTCTGCGCGGCATCGAGGTAGAGGCTGACGTGATGCTCAAAGGCACCCGTGTGGACGGTATCTACACCGCAGATCCGGAGAAAGACCCCACGGCTACCAAATTCTCCGAAATCACATACGACGAGGTTTATACCCGCGGACTGAAAGTGATGGACCTCACGGCAACAGCTCTCTGCAAGGAGAACGGTCTGCCCATAGTGGTGTTCGACATGGACACCCCCGGCAATCTGGCAAAGGTAATTGCCGGCGAGCCCATAGGCACATTGGTATATTAATCAAAAATAAACGACAATATAATGGAAGTTAACGACTATCTTGCTCCCGCAGAGGAAAAAATGGAGCTCGCCGTGGCATATCTCGACGAGGCTCTCGCCCATATCCGTGCCGGCAAAGCGAATCCCAAAATCATCGACGGCATAAAGGTGGAATACTACGGCAGCGCTGTGCCTGTGTCACAGGTGGCTAATGTGGCTGTGCCTGACGCACGCACAATCACCATCACTCCGTGGGAAAAGCAGATGTTCAAGGAAATCGAGAAAGCAATCATCAACTCCGAGCTTGGTATCACTCCTGAAAACAACGGCGAGGTCATACGTATTTCAATTCCGCCGCTCACAGAGGAGCGCCGCAAGCAGCTCGTCAAGCAAAGCAAGGCTGAGGCGGAGCAGGCAAAGGTATCTGTGCGCAACGCCCGCCGTGATGCAATTGACGGTCTCAAAAAGGCTGTCAAGCAGGGAATGTCGGAGGATGTGGAGAAAGATGCAGAAGCTTCTGTGCAGAAGATTCACGATAAGTATCTGAAGAAAATAGATGATATCTTTGCTGCCAAAGAGAAGGAAATACTCACTGTCTGACAGCCGAAAAGTCATCAACATATAATAATGACGCCGTGTCAAATGTAGATTTTGACACGGCGCCATGTTTTTTCTGTCTGGACATCCCGACAGATTGTTACGGTATTGCGTCGTAGGCACGCAGGGCCTGCTCGAAGCGCGACTCAACATCGGAGAGCAGATACAATCCGTCAGCGTTGCGCGTCAGCCCTTCGAGCGACAGCGGGTAGATTACCGGAGGATTGTCGAGGTCGATAATCTGCAGATTGCGAAGTTGGTCGAGGCTGGGGTAGACGATGTTGATGTCCGCATAGGTCTTGCCGTCGGCACCTTCGAATTTCTCCACGACTATTTTTGAGCCTATTGGTGTCTTCTTCTCGATTGCCTGTGGCAGCTCGTAGGGTTCAACGCCGAGAGCGGTGGCCACCGATGACAGGTTGCTGTCGTGGCCTACGAGGAAGGTGAATCGGCGGTCGGGCGAGCGCAGTTCGTCATACATATACTGTATCAGCGGACGGGCCACGTTGACGGCCACAATCGGGGCGGTGAAGAGGGCGTCCTGATACACATCCTTGATGTGGGCAAGGCGTTCCCAGTCGGCGCGTGTCAGTTTGTGGCCGAAAGCGGCTTTCAGAGTGTCAGGCTCCTCGTAGTACTGGAGAATGAAGGCATCGCTCGCACCGTTGAGTGTTTTCAGCGCCGAGCCGGATTTGAGGCCGGGCTCCTGAAACTGCTCGAAGACAAACTCCGTGTCGTAGTTATTTATAGCTTTAAGCTTGGGGTCGCCCTCCTTTGCCATCGGCGACCGGTCAACGTCGAGCACATCGACTATCAGGTCATAGTCGGGCTTGAGCTGCTCGCTGAGTCCGCGAATACCTTTCTTGCCGCCCTGACGGCCGATCTGCTCCATGGCAATCTTTACAAATTCGGGTGACACCTTGGTGAGCTGCGGATTGAAGAGCGGGTCCATTTTCGAGGGCACATAGCGATGATTGACCTCAATGCCTCCCACAGGCATGAATCCCGAGGTGAAATATTGCGCCGTGGCTATGCACCGCTGCATTGAGTTGGCCTGGACATTGACGTCGTCGGCCGACGGCTGATGGTTCTCGGGAAACAGACCGGCATCCTCGGCCCATTTGCGGAAATACTGGCCCATCATAGTTTCTACAGCGCCCCCGCGGAGCGTCAGTTCGCTTTTCGGAGCCGACCATACGGTCCACTGGTGGGGAGTCATGCGTCCGAGGTCGCTTTTGGAGTCCGACAGCGGCGACCGTATGTTGTGGCGGCTGAGCACCACGGCTTCCTTGAGATGATACTTGTTCTTGAATTCCTGTGAGCGCTGTTGCTGGGCGCTGCCTGCGAGCGGGAGCGAGAGGATTAGGGCTGCTAAAGCCGCGTTGAAGAGTTTCATGCTATTATATGATTATGTGTTGGTGAATTGTAGTTAATTCAATAATACAAACAACACGAACAATAAAATGTTCTCACTTGTTAAAGTTTTATTAAATTCACTACCTATAACAAAAACAGAATCATTTTTAATCAAATTAGTAAAAATGAACAAAATCGCTAAAATGATGACAGTCATGGCAGTTGTTGCCATGCCGGCGCTTCGGGTTATTGCAGCTGACGATGAGCCAAAACTAATAGTGAAACCTACCGGACGAGTGCTGGTGGACGGTGCTGTGTATCTGCCCGACGGCGACGGGCTTGCGGACGGAGCCGCTCTCCCCGATATCCGTATGGGTGTGAAGGCCTCCTACGGCAAATGGTCGGCGAAGATTGATGCAGGCTATTCCTTCAACAAGCTCAGCATGAAGGATGTCTACATCCAGTACTCCTTCAATCCTTCCAATTATCTCAGGGGAGGTTACTTTGTGCATCAGTTCGGACTAAATGCCGCCACATCGTCGTCAATGAAGCCGCAGATGGAGGCTGCGACCACCGACACCTATTTCAACGCCACCGGACGTAATATAGGTGTGGAATATGTCCACGACCGCGGGCAGGCGTTCCTGAGCTTTTCGGGCATTGTGGCAGGCACCTCAATGACATCGCCCTCCAATGAGCAGGGCAAGGTCAGTGTGGGAGCGCTCAACCGCGCCGTGTGGCGCCCGTTCCATGAGACAGGGCGTGTTGCTCAGGTAGGCATATCGCTGTGGTACCAGTCGGCGCTTCACAAGACAGAGACCAATGAGGATGGCGAAAAAGTGACTTCATCCGGCTATTTCAACTGGTCGGCAGGATTTCCCACACGTGTCAGCAAGGAGGGAATGCTCGGCGCAGATGTGACATACGCCAAGGGTGTGTTCAAGCTTTCTCCCGAATGGTTGCTGATGAAGGGGCGCATGGCTTTCGAAGGACAGTACTACTTCATGAATGTGGCACGTCGCTCGGGCTATGAGTCATATCGCGCCCAGGGCGTCTACGGCTTGCTCCGCGGCATACTTATCGGTTCTGACTACGGATATTCACATGGCGACGCCGGCCTTGCGACGCCGGGCAAAGGCACTCTCGAAATGGTGCTCGGCTACAACTATACCGACGGCAATCAGGGCAAGAGCGGCATTCATGGCGGCATATCCAACGATGCCTCGATGACCCTCAACTACTATATAAACAAGTATGTGATTGCCCGCCTGCGCTACAGCTACACCGACGTGCACTCATCCGACGTGCAGCACAATCGCCACGTCAACACCATACAGGCCCGTCTCCAGATTATTTTCTGATCCGGAGCCGCCAGAAGCCTTAGCAAAGCCCTGCCTTTCACAGGCAGGGCTTTGCTTTAAAGTCTTTTCAATATCCTATGAATTTCACAGCTGCCCGAGCTCGACTCCGATGGCAACCCTCTCGATGATAGCGTCCTTGCGGTCTTTGTCCGGCTTGTAATCCCCTTTTAGGTTCACACCGAAAAATCTGCCGAAGGTCTGCCAGAATCCGGCACGGAATGAGCCGAGAAACGCCTTGATGATGTTATAGCTGCTCTGGTCTGTCTCGCGCTTGATGAGCTTGATGAGAATCTGAGCCTGTGATTTTGAGAACTTTTTCAGCACCGGCTTGTACTGCTTGAAAATCTCACCCTCCATTTTCTTGAGATATTCCTCGCGCTCCTTCTGCGTGGGGAAGGTTTCGATATATTCGTAAGTTTCGAGCAGGGTGGCGCATATAAGTTTGGCGTAGGGGAGGGTTTTCTTTACATCTCTCACCGTTTTCCAGTAAAATTCCTCCTCTTTTTTGTTTTTGAACTTCAGTGGAGGAAAGACCGTGACCTCGTTGAGCAGATACATTTTCACAGTGTCGCCGTCTACCACTGTATAGTAATAGCCGCGGTAGTCCGACAGGCGCGCGCTCGGTGGAGCGATTTCCAGATTAGACAGCGGGTCATCGTCATCGCTCTGCGCGAAGACGCAGGGTGCCGACAGCAAAAATGCGGCAACGAAAGTGAGGATGAGTTTAATCATGCAGTTATAACACTTACGGACTTATTTTGACGGATTATGCGGCGCCACCGGTGGATAATCGATGGTGTAGTGCAGTCCGCGCGATTCCTTGCGCTCTTTGGCCTGACGCATTATGAGGTAGCCCACATTAATTATATTGCGCAGTTCGCATATTTCGCGCGAAGCTTTAGAGCGCTTGAACAGCCGCTCGGTCTCCTCATAAAGTATGTCAAGACGGTTCCATGCGCGGTCAAGCCTCAGGTTGCTGCGCACAATTCCCACGTATGCGCTCATTATTTGCCCCACCTCCTTGATGCTCTGGGTGATGAGCACCATCTCTTCAGGGCTGCGCGTGCCCTCGTCATTCCATGTAGGCACATCTTTGCGCAGGTCGTAATGGCTTATCGCTTCGGAGGCGTGGCGCGCTGCGGCGTCGGCGTAGACAACAGCCTCGATGAGCGAGTTGGACGCAAGTCGGTTGCCGCCGTGCAGCCCGGTGCATGAGCATTCGCCCACTGCATAGAGCCGCTTGATTGATGACTCGCCGTTGGTGTCGACCGCAATGCCTCCGCAGAGATAGTGCGCCGCTGGAGCCACCGGAATATAGTCGCGGGTTATGTCTATGCCGAGTGACAGGCACTTGGCGTAGATGTTGGGGAAATGATGTTTCGTTTCCTCGGGGTCCTTGTGAGTCACGTCGAGATACACATGGTCATCGCCGTGGAGCTTCATCTCGCTGTCTATCGCGCGGGCAACAATGTCGCGCGGAGCAAGTGACAGGCGCGGGTCATACTTGTGCATGAACTCCTCGCCGCGCAGATTGCGGAGCACTGCTCCGTAGCCGCGCATCGCCTCGGTGATGAGGAAGCTCGGACGGTCGCCGGGATGAAACAGCGCCGTGGGGTGGAACTGGATGAACTCCATGTCGCGCACTGTGCCTTTGGCGCGGTACACCATCGCTATGCCGTCGCCGGTAGCTACAAGAGGATTGGTTGTGGTGGTGTACACGGCTCCGACTCCTCCGGTTGCCATAAGTGTGACGCGCGACAGGAAGGTGTCGACATTGCCGGTTTTCTCGTCAAGGATATAAGCCCCGAAGCAGGTGATGTCCGGAGTGCGGCGGGTTACTATCTTGCCGAGATGGTGCTGCGTTATGATTTCAATTGCAAAATGATGCTCGAACACGTCTATCGACGGATTCTCGCGCACTTTCTTCACGAGACTCTGCTGGATTTCGTAGCCGGTATTGTCAGCATGGTGCAGGATTCTGAATTCCGAGTGGCCTCCTTCGCGGTGCAGGTCGAAATTGCCGTCCTCCTTCCGGTCGAAGTCCACGCCCCATTCGAGAAGCTGGCGTATCTGCGCCGGAGCTTCGGTGACGACCTTGCTCACCGCCTCGGGATTGCTGAGCCAGTCGCCCGCAATCATCGTGTCGCGGATGTGTTTGTCAAAATCATCGATTTCAAGATTTGTCACCGATGCCACTCCCCCCTGCGCGAGGGCGGTATTGGCTTCGTCAAGAGTGGTCTTGCATATCAGCGCCACTCTTCCGGTTCCGGCAACCTTGAGCGCGAAGCTCATGCCTGCGATTCCGGAGCCTATTACCAGATAGTCATATTCGCGAGTCATAGCATTGACATTGAGAAAAAACGCTGCTGCAAAGTTACAAAAATCTCCGGGATATTGTCCCGGAGCTGAAAAACAACCCAAATTCTGAGGGGGAACACATTTCGCGTAGTCTCGCTACGCTCCACTGGCGTGCTATTGTCTCGCCACCACTTACGGAGTGTGTCATTCATAGTGCAAAATCTGGGATTACGACCATAGCCGTATCATCAACCACATCGTACCGAGACGAGGCTGTTGAGCGTGGTAATGTACGGAAGTTCCTTTTCGCGGTCAAAACCTGCTTTTAGCGGGGAGTGCGGGTGGTGCGCAGGAAGTAGATGATGAAGAGGGTGGCGGCGATGAATAGTGATATGGAGAAGCTGAGGATGATGCCGTAGGCGCCAAGGCCGCACGGAAAGCCTAATATCCATGTTGACGGCAGGCCGATTACAACGTAGCTGACAAACGCAATCCACAGCATGGGCATCACATTGGATGTGCCTCTGAGCGCATTCGCAAAGTTTATCTGCGTGGCATCGCAATACTGATAGATGACGAGAGGCACTATAAGCGACAGAGCGAGGGTCTGCACTGCGGGGTCGTGAGTGAACTGATGTATGATTCCGGGAGCAAAAAATATGAAAAATGCGGAGGCGGCGGTGGCTAACACGAGCAATATCCGATAGCCGGCAAATGCGGTTTTGCGCATCTCAGGTTTGTCGTCAACTCCCGCGGCGTTGCTGACGAGCACTGCGACCGCGGCTGCAACGCTGTAGTATACGCAGAAGCCGAGGGTGCCGATAATGACTACAACCTGAAAGGCGGCGAGCGCTATCGCACCTATCCAGCCCGCCATTACTGCGGCGGCGGTGAAAGAGCCGCTCTCGAAGGTCATCTGCATGGCTACCGGCCATGATGTGCGGTTGATGAGGCGCACAGTCTTGCCCTCGATGCGCGATTTGACAAAGCCGTTGCGGTACTCGCGGTAGCCTTTGTGGGCGAAAAGCACGCAGATTATCACCGCCGGGCAGAGTATTCGGGCGGTAAGCGTGGCTATTCCGGCACCGGTGAGCCCCAGCTCGGGGCAGCCCCAGTTGCCGTATATCAGCAGCCAGTTGCCGAAGATATTGACGGCATTGGCGCTGAGTATTATCCACATCGGCATGCGTGTGTGGTTAATGGCGTATGCCCATTGCGCGAACACATTGAATATCGACACCGGCACAACTCCTGCGAGATAGATGAGGAAGTAGGGGCGTATGAGCGGCAGCAGCTCCGGAGGCTGCCCCATGCGGTGGAGGTTGAAATACACCACTGTCATGATGCCTGTGACAAGCAGGGCGAAGAGGATGTTGACGAGCAGCCCCGCGCGGAGTGTCGCTCCTATGGCATGGCCGCGTTTCTGCCCGAACAGCGCGCCGATGAGCGGCGTCAGGCCGTAAGTAAAGCCCACGCACGCAAAGATGCACACATTGAAAAGATTGTTGACAAACGATGCGCTCGCAAGGGCTTCGGTGGAATATACACCGACCATTTTTGTGTCGGCAAATCCCACAATAATCATGCCGAGCTGCCCTATGAGTATGGGCAGCCCGAGCCTGATGATTGCAGCCGTGCGGCTGCGTTTTTCAACAATATCGTTCAATATTGCTCTTTTTCGTTGGGGAAATCGCAGGATTTGACGTCAGCGACATAATTTCCGAGCCCCTTGGTTATCACTGTTGCGAGGTCGGCATAACGGCGGAGGAACTTCGGTGAAAATCCGTTGTTCATGCCCATCATGTCCTGGAATACGAGTATCTGACCGTCAACACCGCTTCCGGCACCGATGCCTATGACAGGACAGCTGACTTCTGAAGCAACGCGCGATGCAAGCGCGGCGGGCACTTTTTCAAGCACGATTGCAAAGCAACCTATCTCATCGAGCATTTTGGCGTCTGCTATAAGTTTGTTTGCCTCTGCCTCCTCTTTGGCGCGCACGTTGTATGTGCCGAACTTGTTGATGCTCTGGGGAGTGAGTCCAAGGTGTCCCATCACCGGAATGCCGGCACTGAGTATGCGCTCAACGCTCTCGCGGATTTCCGAGCCGCCTTCGAGTTTTACAGCCTCAGCATTTGCTTCTTTCATCACTCGGATTGCGCTTGCAAGAGCCTCCTTGCTGTTGCCCTGATAGGAGCCGAATGGCAGGTCAACTACCACGAGCGCGCGCTTCACCCCCTTGGTAACACCCTTTGCGTATGTAATCATCTCGTCAAGAGTGATTGGCAGTGTGGTGAGATTGCCCGCCATTACGTTTGATGCGCTGTCGCCTACGAGAATGAGATCGACACCCGCACCGTCAACGAGGGTGGCTACGGTGTAGTCGTAAGATGTGAGGCAGGCTATTTTTTCTCCACGCTCCTTCATCTCTCTAAGACGGCGTGTGGTTACTTTCGGTTTTGTTTCTGTGTAAGTGGACATATTGGTTATGGTTGTGTTTGACGCTGCAAAGTTACAACGGATTATTCACCCCGCAAATTTTCTTCGAGAATGCGTGTGAGTTCGGCGATGCCCTCCGACGCCCCTTTGCGTATGACGGTGACATCGGCGCTCACCGGCGCCGGATTGGGATCTATGTAGTAAACAGGCACTCCGCGGCGCACATAGTGCAGCAGAGATGCAGCCGGATAGACAGCGAGCGAGGTGCCGATTACCACAAAAATATCGGCCAGTTGCGTCCATTCTATTGCCCGCTCGATGTTGGGCACGGCCTCCTGGAAGAAAACGATGTGCGGTCGCAGGTGATTGCCGTCGGCGTCTATGCTGTCGGGAGTTGTTTCGATATGCTCTTCGTCAAGAGTGTATATGCGGGTCGGCTCTTCGATAGTGCGCACCTTCATCAGTTCGCCGTGAAGATGCAGTATGTTGGAACTTCCGGCGCGCTCGTGGAGGTCATCGACATTCTGTGTGATTATATACACGTCGTAGTACTTCTCAAGTTCGCGCAGAGCCAGATGCCCGGCATTTGGCAGCGCCTTGAGCAGGTCGCGGCGGCGTGCGTTGTAAAACTCATGCACCAGTTTCGGGTTTCTGGCAAATCCGTCAGCGCTGGCAACGTCCATCACGTTGTAGTTTTCCCACAGTCCGCCGCTGTCGCGGAAAGTGCTGATTCCACTCTCGGCGCTCATTCCTGCGCCGGTAGATATTACAAGCCGGGGTTTAACGTCATTCATGACAAAGAAGTGTGTGTGTATTGTTAAGGTATTCTGAACAATGAAAAGTTTACGCTACCGTAGGCGCGATGCTGAAAGAAGTGAGGCAATTGCGAAAAGTCCTGCTTCTTCGAGTGCTCTATCACAATCAGTGTGCCGGATTTCAGCATTTGTGACTGGAGTATCTTTACCGGAATCTCTTCAAATCCTTCCATATCGTATGGTGGATCGGCAAAAATAAAGTCGAATTTGGTTGAAGATGTGTCGATGAATCGAAGAGCGTCACCTCTCACAAGCCGCAGATTGTCTACCGCGAGCTGTTTTGAGACTTTTGCAATGAAATTATACTGTGTGCTGGCTTTTTCGACGGAAGTGACGCTTTCGGCGCCGCGGCTAAGAAGCTCGAGAGTAATCGCTCCGGTGCCGGCAAAAAGGTCAAGAGCGGTTATGCCTTCGATGTCTATGAGGTTTTCAATGACATTGAAAATATTTTCGCGTGCAAAGTCTGTGGTGGGTCTTGCCGTGATATTGGTCGGCACATCGAATCGCCGGCGTCCGAATTTACCTCTGATTATTCTCATGACAATAGTGCGGTTATGGATTGTGGAAGTGATACTGCGTCCTTGCCCATGGCAAGCAGGGCCGGCGGGCACTGAACTGTTTTGGGATAACCGGCGTGCTGACCCATCACTTGCGCCACCGGCTCGCAATCCGTGCCGCCGAGAAAGATTTCCGACTCGGGTGCCCTGAGCTCTCTCGCGCAGGCGAGTATATAATATGCGGCGTCTATGGGATTTCTGTACTCGAAAGTGTTTGCAGCAAGAAGCCGGCCGCGGTCGGTGGCTATGATGTCGAGTCTGCCGTGCTCGGCAACGGCAAAAAGTCCTGAAGACGAGAGATGCGATGCAATCAGTGGCGCGATTCTATGATTTATGCGCACGTTGAAAAATGTTCGGCGTAAAAAGCCGGTAAGGGCAGCAGCCGCTGCATATACCACCGCAATGCCGTCTGCCGGCGCGCTTATGCACTCTTCGCAGTCGGATATGTCAATGCCGCAGGCTTTCATGACAGTGTCTGACGAAGTGTGGTCGAGAAGCTGATGTGGTGTCACAGTATAGGACCGGGTGTCAATGAGCGCGTCTATTCTTTTGAAGTCGCTGAGAAGCAACGGATTCTCATAGATGGCCTCCTGAATTGCCTTGTCTGCGGAAGGGGCGTCTGGATTAATGGCTATGATGCTGTGGATTATATGCTCCGAGGTAACCGGTGGCACCAGTACCGCATCAATTCTGTCGGAGCATATTTCCATTATGCACCGCCATAATTCCGGCTGAGGAATTAAATCGCGAGTTAGCTTTTCCTGATTCATGTCCACAAAATTACAAAATAATCGACAGCGCGGGTAATGTAATAAACAATTCAGGACAGAAAGCGTTGACTCTCTGCCCTGAAAATGTTATAAAGATATGTTGTGTCCGCGAGTTTATTCGAGGTCGCGCGGTATAGCCACGATTTTCAGGTTGACACCGCGGATGAAGTCTACGATTGAATCACGTAACGCTCCCGGAGTCACATCTGCCTCGATGCGCTTAAGCGCATTGAATACCGATGTGCCGGTCTGGTAAACGTGGCGATATGCCTTTGCGATATCGTCAATCTGCTCTTCGGAATAACCGCCCTTGCGCAGAATCACCGCGTTGACTCCGAAGTAAGAGGCCGGATTGTGAGCCATGATGACAAACGGAGGCACGTTGCCGGTGATTCGGCATCCGCCCTTGATGAGCACCCAGTCGCCGACGCGGCTGTTCTCATGAAGCATAACACCGGAGGAGAGTATTGAGCATCTGCCCACTTCGGCATCTCCGGCAATTGTCACGCCGTTGCCGATGACGCAGCGGTCGCTGATGTGCGAGTCGTGTCCGATATGGCTGTCAGCCATGATGAATGACTCGTTGCCTATCCGGGTGCCTCCGGTGGGCTCGATGCCTCGGTTGATTATCACATGCTCGCGTATGACATTGTTGTCTCCGACAAAGCAGTAGGTTTTTTCACCTTTCCAGCGGAAATCCTGGGGGTCTGCTCCGATGATTGATCCCTGGTAGATTTTGTTGTTTTTGCCGAGACGGGTGCCACGGATCACGCTTGTATAGGACATGACTTCGCAGCCGTCGCCAACCTCCACGTCCGCATCGATGTAGGCAAACGGGTGGATGGTGACATTTTCTCCTATTCTGGCACTCGGGTCGACATGTGCCAACGGGCTAATGGTTGTTGCCATGGTCGTATAATTTATGGTTTAAGGTAATCGGCTTATCTGCCGCCGCCAAGACTCTGATAGAGATTGATTACCGCTCTCGAGCGTGTCAGGTCGCAGGCAATCTCTCCCATCTGACTCTGGAGGAGGCTCTGCTGGGCTGTGAGCACCTCAAGGTATGAGGTGTTGTTGTAGCCGAGTTTCAGCATCTCCTGATTGATTTCTACCGCAGTTGACAAGTTTTTGACCTGCTCCTTGAGGTAGCCGATTTTCTCGACGCTCTTTTCATACACTGTCATGGCGTCGCTCACTTCTGCGCTGGCGCTCATTATGGTGTACTCGAAGTTGTTGAGGGCCTGCTGCTGCTGCGCTTTGGCGGCCTTGAGGCGTGAAATGTTGGCGCCGCGGCTGAAAAGAGGTGCGGTGAGAGATCCTGCGAGCTGGATAAACCATTCGCCGGGATTCATTATCATACCTCCTACAAGGTTGGTGAAACCACCGTTTGCGGTTATGTTCAAGCCGGGATAGAACGCCGAGCGTGCGCCGGCGGTAGTGTAATACGCAGCGGCAAGGCTCTGCTCTGCGGCGCGTACATCTGGGCGGGCTGCCAGCTCCTTCATCGGAATGGCATCGCGCATCATGGCCGGTGCGGTCAGGCTTGCCTGCGGAGAAACAATCCATTTCTGAGGCATCACGTTCATGAGCAGCGACATGGTATTGTTTATCTGGTCAAGCTGCACCTCAAGGTCGGTTATGGACCCGAGGATGGTGTAATACTGCGCGGTGCTCTGCACTACTGCGGCTTCTGTGACTCTGCCGGCCTCCTTGAGGTCCTTCATGGTCTGCACGCTCTCTTTCCAGAGTTCGGCAGTGTTGCGGCTGAGCTCCAGCTGGCTTTCGATAGCGGCGAGCGCATAATAGGTGTTTGCCACGCCGGCTATTATCTGGGAGCGCACAGCCTGCTGATATGCCAGGGTCTGCTCGTAGGCTGCGCGGGCGCCTCGCTTGCTGTTGAGTATTTTGCCGAAGATGTCAACTTCCCACGATGCTGCGAGCGGCAGCTGATAGGTCCAGCTGAAAGAGCTGTTGCCATATTTCGCTCCGGCTCCGTTGGGGTTGAGCGCGAGCGAGGGCAGGTAGGAGAGTTTTGCTCCCAATAGCTGTGCGTGAGCGATGTCGACATTAAGTTTGGCGTTGCGCAGGTCCTTGTTGTTGTCGAGAGCCTGATAGATTAGGTCCACAAGCACCGGATCGGTGAATACCTCCTGCCATCTGAGGTTGCCGAAAGTTGTCGAGTCGGCTTCAGCTTCCTTGGCCTTGACGTACTCGGTGCCCAGAGCGGAGTCCTCCGGCATCTTGAACTTGCCGTACATATTGCAGCCGGTGAATGCCACCGAAACTGCAATAGCACATGAGGCGAGTGTTGTCTTATATAGTTTCATTATTGAAAATCGTGATAGGGTTTGTTGGAAATTAGCGTGAGTACTGCTCGATTTCGTTCTCGATGCCTTCGTTGTCGGTGTCCTCCCACTTGAGCGGAGTGAATTTCTCCTGAATGCTCTGGAAGATAAAGAAAAGTGCGGGCACAATAAAAATCTGGAGTATCATGCCTATAAGCATACCGCCGATGGAGCCAACACCGAGCGCGCGGTTGCCGTTGGCGCCCACACCGTGTGCGAACATCATGGGCAGAAGGCCTATGATAAGCGCGAGCGATGTCATGAGAATCGGGCGCAGACGGGCGGAAGCTCCGGCAACAGCCGCATTGAAGATGCTCATGCCGGTGCGACGGCGTTCTACCGCAAACTCCACGATAAGAATGGCGTTTTTGGCAAGAAGACCGATAAGCATGATGAGCGCGATCTGCAGGTAGATATTGTTGGAAATATCGAATATCTTGGCGAAGATGAATGAGCCCATGAGACCGAACGGTATCGATAGGATAACCGCCCAGGGCAGAATGTAGCTTTCGTACTGGGCGCTCAGCAGGAGATATACAAACAGCAGACACAGACCGAAGATGACTGCAGTGGTGCTGCCGCTGCTGTTGCCCTCTTCACGTGTCATGCCGGCGTATTCGTAGCCGTAGCCTGCGGGAAGCACCTCGTCGGCAACTCTTTCAATAGCCGCGAGTGCCTGACCTGAAGAATAGCCTTCGGCAGGGCTGCCGGTAACGGCGATGCTCTGGAACATATTGAAGCGGTTCAGAAGGTCGGGGCCATAGACGCGCTTGAGTGTCACGAAGTTGCTGATAGAAGCCATCTCGCTGCCGTTGCGCACCTTTATGGAATTCAGAGTCTCGGGTGATACTCGTGCCTCAGGGCTTGCCTGCATCATTACACGGTACAGTTTGCCGAATCGGTTGAAGTTGGACACATACAGACCGCCGTAGTAGCCCTGCAGGGTAGAGAGGATGGTCTGAGGTGAAAGACCTGCCTGCTTTGCCTTGGCGGCGTCAATGTCGACCATATACTGCGGGAAGGTGGGGTT
Source organism: Paramuribaculum sp. (assembly GCA_029052015.1). Taxonomy (GTDB): domain Bacteria; phylum Bacteroidota; class Bacteroidia; order Bacteroidales; family Muribaculaceae; genus Paramuribaculum. The sequence continues at coordinate 18,797 of JAIDJW010000185.1, forward strand.
GAAAGTGGTGTATGCCACCTGGATTTCCGGCTGCTGGTTGAGAGCGCCGAGGAATGTCTGCACAACACCGAAGAATTCGTTGATATCTCCGCCGGTGCGGTCCTGCATCTTGATTTCGAAACCGTTTGTGACAGAGTAACCGGAAATCATTGGCGGCGCGAACATGAGCACACGACCGTCTTTTACCTGACTCATCATTGCGTACAGTCGGCCGAGCACCTGATCCGAATTGGCTTCACGCTGGGACCAGTCTTTCAGCTTGACGATGAATGTGCCGTAGGTGGCGCCCTGTCCGGCAACGAAGCTGTAGCCGTCAATCATGGTGCGGCTCTCGACTTCGGGAACAGATCCAAGAATGCCGTCGACCTGGTCAAGAATTTCGCCGGTGCGTTCCTGAGATGTGCCCGGAGGCATATCTATCATCACGAACAGTGTGCCGGTGTCCTCGTTGGGCACAAGACCGGTCGGGGTGATGCTCATGAGCCATACGAGTATTGCGACTGAACCCGCAACTATTGCAAGGCATATCCATTTGAGACGGATAAATAACTTGGTGCCGATGTTGTATTTGTCGAGCACCTTCTGATAAGCGTTTTCAAATGACTTGTGGAAGCGCGGACTCAGGATGCCGAGAACGGCGAGGACGCCCACAACGATAGCCATGACGCTCACCGCGGTGTTCTCGAAGTTGTACCATCCGAGCACCATGAAAGTGATGGTGGCTATGAGCAGCAGCAGGGTGATTACCGGATGGAAGTCTATCTTCAGGCGGAATCTCTTTTTGTATTGCTCTTTTACTGTGGATGCCGCAGCGCTGTAGGCGTCACTCATGCGCTCCTTGAGGGTGGAGTCGCTGTTGTGAGGCTTCAGGAACACAGCGCAGAGTGCCGGCGAGAGTGTAAGAGCGTTGACCGCGGAGATACCGATAGCTATCGCCATGGTCAGACCGAACTGCTGATAGAACACTCCGCTTGTGCCGGGCATGAATGACACGGGGATAAACACGAGCATCATCACGAGTGTGATGGATATGATGGCTCCTCCGATTTCGCTCATGGCGTCGATAGACGCACGGCGTGCGTTCTTGTAGCCCACGTCAAGTTTGGCATGGACCGCCTCGACCACCACTATCGCGTCGTCCACCACAATCGCAATGGCAAGCACAAGAGCGCTCAGGGTGATGAGGTTGACAGAGAAGCCGATAATCTTCATGAAGAAGAATGTGCCCACAAGTGCTACAGGGATTGCGATTGCAGGAATAATTGTCGAACGGAAGTCCTGAAGGAAAAGGTAGGTTACGAAGAACACCAGGATAAACGCTTCTATAAGCGTCTGGAGAACGTGGTGGATAGAGGCATAGAGGAAGTCGTTGTTGTTCATCGGCACAGCCACGCCAATACCGGAGGGCAGCTCTTTCTTCATGTTGTCGATGAATGCGAGACAGTCGTTGATGATGGCGGTAGCGTTTGAGCCTGCGGTCTGGAACACAATGGCTGTAACACCGGTCTTGCCGTTGTATTTGCCGTGGAAGCCATAGGTCACACGTCCTAACTCTACATCCGCAACGTCTTTGAGGCGTAGAATCTCGCCGTTGCTGTTTGCGCGCACAACTATATTTTCAAATTCATCGGGCTGAGCCAGACGTCCTTTGTAGCGCATGATGTACTGGAAGCTCTGGTCGCCCTGTTCGCCGAATGCACCGGGAGCGGCCTCGATATTCTGCTCTGCGAGTGCCATGGTGATATCGGAAGGCATCAGACCATACTGAGCCATTACATCGGGCTTGAGCCATATACGCATGGAGTAGTCGGCTCCCATCACCATCACGTCACCCACGCCGGATATACGCTGGAGCTGGGGCACAACATTGATTTTCATATAGTTCTCTATGAACGGCTCCGAGTATTTGCCGTCCTCGTCATAGAGGGTCAGACCCAGAAGCATGGAGGTCTGGCGTTTCTGGGTGAGGACGCCCACCTGTGTAACCTCGGCGGGAAGGAGGCTCTGGGCCTTGGCGACACGGTTTTGCACGTCAACGGCTGCCATGTCGGGGTCAAAACCCTGCTCGAAGTACACGTTGATAGTCGCTGAGCCTGTGTTGGTGGCTGTCGACTCCATGTATGTCATGCCTTCGGCGCCGTTTATCGACTCCTCAAGCGGCGCTATCACAGAGTTCAGCACAGCCTGGGCGTTGGCGCCCTGATAGGTGGTGGTCACCGAAATGGTTGGAGGCGCTATGTCGGGGTACTGCGTGACCGGCAGCGACACAAGGCCTATTATGCCCAGCAGCACGATAAATATCGATATTACCGTGGATAGCACCGGGCGGTTTATAAATGTATCTAATTTCATTGCTTCAGATTGGTTGAGCGTTTTGAAATGTTTGTAATGAGAGGAGAGGCTTGGGCTGTTACTGCTCTGACACTGCGGTTGCCTCTGTTGCGGCTTTGGCGTCAACGGGGGTGATGGTCAGACCGTCAGACAGAGATGCGCCTGAGGCGCTTCTTACACCCACTCCTTCTATCGCGATGCGGTCGCCGGCTTTGAGTCCGGAGGTCACGACGAAGTTCTTGCCGTCGTTGACAGGCGAAACGGTGATAGGCACTGATTTGACAATGTTTGAGTCATTGACCAGATAAACGAAGCGGCGGTCCTGAAGCTCGAAAGTGGCTTTCTGGGGAATTACTATTACATTCTCCTCGTCGCGGGGCATCACGATGTTGCCGGTAGAGCCGCTGCGCAGAAGTCCGCTCGGGTTAGGGAAGAGGGCTCGCACGCTTGCCGCACCGGTGGAGTTGTCAATCACTCCGCTGACAGTGGCTACCTTGCCTTCCAGGGGATATATCTCTCCGTCGGCCAGGCGCAGTTTTACCGCAGGCATCGAGTCGATGGCGCTTTTCATTGAGCGTGCGCCGTTGTTTGACATCTCAAGGAGGTCTTTTTCGGTTAGCGAGAAGTATGCGTACACTTCCGAGTTGTCACTCACAGTGGTGAGCGGCTGCGCTGATGAAGGAGATGCGAGAGAGCCCTCACGCGCGGGAATAACGCCGACAACTCCGTCAGAAGGCGCGGTGATAACCGTGTAGGCAAGATTCTTGCGGGCGTTGGTGAGAGCTGCCTGAGCCTGTGCAAGCTGAGCCTTGGCGGTCTGCAGCTGGTTGTCTGCAAGCTGATACTCGTAGTTGCTTATTATATTTTTTGCGAGAAGCTGCTTCTTGCTGTCTGCTGTAAGCTGGGCGGTAGATACGGCTGTCTGGGCTGCATTGAGGGATGCTTGTGCCTGTTCTACTGCTGCCTGAAACTGAACCTGGTCGAGAGTGAACAGGGTCTGTCCCTTACGCACCTGCTGTCCCTCGTCAACATGTACTTTTGTGATGAATCCTGTAACCTGGGGGCGAATTGCAATATCTGTTTTACCTTTGATAAGTGCCGGATAGGTGCTCTCTAACTCAGAGTTTGATGTCGACAGCACCATGGTTGCGAAGGCCGGTGCGCCTGCCTGGGGCATCTGCTGCTGCTGTCCTCCGCATCCTGTCATTAACGACATGGCGCTGACAGCAAAAACTGTAGCCATGCTTTTTAATACGCTTGCGTTCATACTTTTTTTCTTAAACATATACTTTATTACCAATAACTTTTTTGTCGGGAATCTGATTCAGGGACGCTTTTTGGCTTCTGCCCTTTAAATCGGGTGCAAAGATAGTCAATAGATTGCGTACTGGAAACTACCTATTGTCTTAATTGCCATGTCGGTTAAGTAACATTAACACGATTCGCCGCCCTGTCCAATTCTGTGCCTAAAAAGGACAATCGCTCAATCCGCATAGCCCACTCCGGCCTGATAAACGAGTGGCGCGCCGACCGTCTCCGGTCAGCGCGTCAGAAAAAAAACTAATCCGTTGCTCTTGGTGCTGCAAATACGGTGGCTGTTGTCCGGACATATAGCATGGGCAATGGGTCGATTTGAGCGTGAAAACAGGAGAGCTCTGGGATTTTCAGGCGGAGCCGTAAGCGGCTCCTCTTCGAGTAGTTGTTTTGATTAAATTAGATGCCTGGTGTATTTGTCAAGAGTTTACTATATGATAGGTTTTATCAATCGCAAAAGTAAGAAGCAATTTGTTATAATGCAAGAAATGTTTGCAAATTAACACATTAGAATTGATAGTAGATGAATGGTGAAACCTCTTCGCCGGCAAATTCTATGACCAGCTGTACTGCTATGATGAAAATAAGCAGCTGTACTATCCACCGCGATGATATGAAGCGGGAGCTTGCCTCATCGAGCCATCGCTGAGGTATGATATGCGATGCGGCTATTACCGCCATCAGCACGCACCACAGCCACCTTGTTTTAATGAACGGGACTATGGATTCCGGAGCAAATGATGTGAAGATGTTTGAAATTATGGCTACGGAATCGCCGAACGATTGTGCGCGGAAAAACACCCACAGCAGCGACACATACACCAGCGTAGCTGCCAGTGATGAGATTTCAAACCATTTTTTGCCGTCAAGCCGCGAGGTGTAGGGGCGGCACAATTTGTTGACGGCGAGGCCGATGCCGTGCATCCCGCCCCAGAAAACGAATTTCCATGCTGCTCCGTGCCAAAGGCCGCCTATAAGCATGGTCAGGAAGTTGTTGACATACGTGCGCGCTGTGCCTTTGCGATTGCCTCCCAGGGGTATATACACATAGTCGCGCAGCCACGTCGAAAGCGATATGTGCCATCGGTGCCAGAACTCGGTCAACGATTTCGACCGGTAAGGTCTGTCAAAATTTATTCCAAGCCTGAAGCCCATGATGAGCGCTATGCCTATGGCCATATCGGAATATCCCGAAAAGTCGCAATATATCTGCATGGTGTATCCGATTATACCCATCAGTGACTCGAATCCGGTGTAGCCGCCCGGATTATCGAATATCAGGTCATTGTATTGAGCGATATAGTCGGCGATAACAGCTTTTTTGACTACTCCGCAGATTATCAGCCACAATCCGCCGAATATCTCGTTGTGGTCAGCGTGGTGATTTTCTTTTATCTGCGGCAGGAAACAGTTGGCGCGCACAATCGGTCCTGCAATAAGAGCCGGAAAGAAAGACAGGAAGAAGAGATATTCGCCCCATGTGTCTGCCGGCTTTACGCTGCCGCGGTACACATCCACCACATAGCTGATGCTCTGGAAGGTGTAGAAGGAGATTCCCACCGGCAGCACTATGTCGAGAGGCTGAAAATTGCCCTCGACCATGGCATTCCAGTTCCACAGAAAGAAATTGGCATATTTGAAGTAGCAGAGCACAGACAGCGACACTACTACCGACAGCGCTACCATGCGTCGCCTCCCCGCGCGGCTCTTCAGCCGCACTATCGCTCGGGATATATGCCAGTCTATTATCGAGGTCGCAGCAAGCAGCAACAGGAAGAATCCGCTGGATTTGTAATAGAAATACAGGCTGAACGCGATGACAAACACTATCATCTGGGTGCGCCGCGATCTCAGCAGCGCATACACCGGCATAAAGCATATAAACAATGCCCAGAACAATCCACCCGAAAAGAGCATAGGCTCATCGGGAGAATAGGTCAGCAGAGACCCGACATTGTGGAGGAGAGACTGTAGGGTGGTCATATTTCCTCCGGCGAGTGGGTGAATATTTTAGTGGGACGCCCGGTGCGTTTGTCCGGTGTGTCAAAACGAATCGGGTGGAAGGAATGTTCCGGCATCCAGCGCACAACGCTGTCCATCCACAATATCGCACTCGCCGCCGTGGGGTGAGCGCCGTCCTTGCGGCGCTCGAATTCCATGCCGTCGCTCTTGAAATAGCCTCCGCGGGCGGCACTTTCGGCTATGAGGTCATTTATTCCGGTGTCTTTCTTCCAGTTGGGCGGCCCTATCCAGAGATAGGGGATTGTGTCGATATCGCTGATTATCTTTGCCACAAACTCTTTTCTCTTGCTCCTGATGTCCTTGATATTTAGTTCGTTTGCCCCGAGGCAAATGAACACGAAAGTCGGTTTGATGCGCCCGATGTATTCCTTGAGCTTTCCGCTTTCCGCCCAGGCTTTTGACGACGAGCTGTACCAGGTCACGCTATAAAGCTTGTGGCCCGATGCGTTTGCGTATGCAGCCAGTCGCGGCGACAGTCCGTCAAGCATGGAGTCGCCGATAAACAGCAAGGTTTGAGTGGCGGTGTCGACCGGCACCGTAGCCGGTGAGCCGCTCACGCTGTCTGTGTCTGTGTCGTCACACAGCGATGTCGCTTCATCATGAGTGTTGCCGCGCAGAATTGAGTTTGCCATCTCGCTCGGCTTGGGGCTGTAGCCCAATATCGAGGGAGTGCTGTCGAAGCATGACAAGGTGAATATGATGACAAAAGCTGCCACCAGCAGCAGCCATAGTGAAGTATAGCTGCTTTTTCTGCCATTCTCCCGTGGTGTCATCACTCCATCAGTTTGCGATAGCGCTTGCGTGGCGGCTCCTTGCCTCCGTTCTGCGCTTTCTTGTATTCCTCGTAGTCGGAGTATGAGCCGGCATAGAACACAACCTTGCCTTCTCCTTCAAACGAAAGGATATGGGTGCATATTCTGTCAAGAAACCAGCGGTCGTGGCTGACAACGACCGCACATCCGGCAAATTCCTCAAGTCCCTCTTCGAGTGCTCTCAGGGTGTTCACGTCGATATCGTTGGTCGGCTCGTCAAGCAGCAGCACATTGCCCTCCTGCTTCAGGGCCATGGCAAGGTGGAGGCGGTTGCGCTCTCCGCCGCTGAGCACTCCGATTTTCTTTTCCTGGTCGGCTCCGGAGAAATTGAATTTCGACAGATATGCCCGCGCGTTGACATCCTTGCCCCCCATGCGGAAGGTCTCGACGCCTTGCGAAATCACTTCGTACACTGTCTTTTCGGGCAGCAGGTCGTGGTGGGTCTGGTCGACGTATGCCACCTTCACTGTCTCTCCCACGTCAAATGTGCCGGCATCGGCGCTTTCCTGCCCCATGATGAGTTTGAACAGTGTGGTTTTGCCCGCGCCGTTAGGCCCTATAACGCCTACAATGCCGTTTGGCGGCAGGCTGAATTCGAGGTCCTTGAACAACTGCTTGCTGCCGAATGCCTTGGCGAGTCCGGTAGCTTCTATCACTTTGTTGCCCAGGCGCGGACCGTTGGGGATGAATATCTCCAGTTTCTCCTCGCGTGCTTTCTGGTCCTCGTTAAGCAGGCGGTCATAGCTCGACAGGCGCGCTTTGCCCTTGGCCTGACGCGCCTTGGGTGCCATTCTCACCCACTCAAGCTCGCGCTCGAGGGTTTTGCGGCGCTTGCTCGCCTGCTTCTCCTCCTGCGCCATGCGCTTGGTCTTCTGCTCGAGCCACGAGGAGTAGTTGCCCTTCCAGGGTATGCCTTCGCCACGGTCAAGCTCAAGAATCCAGCCGGCAACATGGTCAAGGAAGTATCTGTCGTGGGTGATGGCAATCACTGTGCCCGGATATTGCTGCAGATGCTGCTCCAGCCAGTCGATTGACTCCGCGTCAAGATGGTTTGTCGGCTCGTCGAGCAGCAATATGTCGGGCTGCTGAAGCAGCAGGCGGCATAGGGCAACTCTTCTCCGCTCTCCTCCGCTCAGGGTCTTTACCGGCTGGTCGTCCGGCGGACACTGCAGCGCGTCCATCGCGCGCTCAAGCTTGGAGTCTATGTTCCAGGCGTCTGCCGCGTCGAGTGCGTCCTGCAGCTCTGCCTGACGCGCTATCAGAGCATCCATCTTGTCGGGGTCTTCGAGCACTTCCGGGTCGCCGAAGCTCTCGTTCACTTTGTCAAACTCGGCAAGGAGGTCCATTATCGGCTGAACGCCCTCTCTCACAACCTCTATGACAGTCTTGTCAGGGTCAAGCTGCGGCTCCTGCTCCAGATAGCCCACGGAGTAGCCGGGCGAAAACACCACTTCGCCCTGATAGCTCTTGTCTATCCCGGCTATTATTTTCAGAAGCGAGGATTTGCCGGAGCCGTTAAGACCTATGATGCCGATTTTGGCGCCATAGAAAAAGGAGAGATATATGTTTTTGAGAACCTGTTTCTGCGGAGGGTAGGTCTTGCTTACACCTACCATTGAAAAGATTACTTTCTTGTCGTCTGCCATGAAGTTGGGTATATAATAATAGGAGGGATTATTTGCGTTTGCGCGGAGCGTATCTCACCGGATAGTCGCAAGCAGTGCGTCCCGCGGCGATATTGTTGAGCTTGCTTTTGATGAGTTGTTTGCGGATAGGCGAGATGCGGTCGATATATAAAGTGCCGTCAAGATGATCGCACTCATGCTGCACTATGCGCGACAAAAAGCCGCTCATCTCCTCTTCGTGGGGCTTCATATCCTCGTCGAGCCATTTGAGGCGGATATGCTCCACGCGGCTCACATTCTCGCTCAGCCCCGGCACACTCAGACACCCCTCGGCGCGGGTCACCTTGTCGCCGTCAAGCACCTCTATCTCCGGATTGATAAGGGCGAACTTGCGACCGGCGCATTCTGGGAAAGTTTCTCCCATCACATCGGCGTCAATCACCACTATGCGGTCATTCTTGCCAATCTGAGGCGCGGCAAGACCCACCCCCTCGCTGGCATACATAGTCTCAAACATATCCTCCACGAGTTTTTTCAGCTCGGGATAATCGGCGGTCACCTCCTCGCTCTTCTGGCGAAGCACCGGATGACCGTAAAGATATACTGGTAGTTTCATTTGCTGTTATAATTTCTGCTTTCAAGATAGCTGTTAAGGATTATCACCGCCGCCATCTCATCGGCGAGTCCCTTGTCGCGCCTCTGGCTCTTGCTCATTCCCGCGTCAATCATTCCCTGATGTGCGATAACAGATGTGAAACGCTCGTCCCAGAATATGATTTCCATCTGCGGCAGCTCCCGCTTCAGGCGCTCGATGCCCGGGCGGATATAGCGCATGCTCTCCGAGTCGTTGCCCTTCATGTCGCGCGGATAGCCGACAATAATGGCGTCGACGCTCTCGCGCCCCACATACTCCTTCACAAAAGGGATTAGCCCCGAGGTGGCGACAGTCGGCAGCCCCGTGGCGACAATGCGCAGGGAGTCAGTCACTGCAATGCCGCAGCGCTTTCGTCCGTAATCAATAGCCATAAGTCGTCCCATACCGCAAAATTACAAAAAAAATCGCAATTGATGTGCATTGGCGCCCCCGGGCTATTATCATGCGACTCGCAAGGAGTCATGACAATGCGAAACAATAAGCAAATAATTACCAAATAGATGAGAGTAAACCCCGTCAGGTCGAGATAATAGTTGGACAAATAGGGTAAAGGGTCGTGACTGGTATGACTTTTTGTGATATGTCAGCAATAATGTTCCGCTTGATTTCGTAAGAGCGCACCTCAGGTTGCTTTTTGCTGCTTGGCTTCTCTTTCTTCACCGGAGAAATCCGTTGACTCTGAATAAAATGCCAGCGGTGCGCGGCCCGAGACAAAGGGCTGCGCACCGCTGCATTATGAAAGATTGTTGTTAGAATTTGATGCTATTGAGTTTTTTGTCAACGAGCAGGCCGTCCGCCGGCGAAAGGCTGAAGGCGCCGCGCTGTCTGGCGACGAAGCGTATCACAAACAGGTCCTCGCTGCCGTTGATTGTCGTTTTCTCTCCGATGTTGACGAAGGTTGGATAGAGCGCCTTGACGCCGTTGGTGTGCAGGCGGTCGTTGGTCAGATTCTCCATGCCCTTAACAGCAAGCGGCTCGATGCCGGAAAACTCCCATTTCTGCTGGTTGTAGGGCAGGGCGAAGCTGATGGCGTTGACGCTCTTCAGGTCAATACCCTTTACGGTGATGCTCACGGTGTCGCCTTTGGCTATTACGCCCGAAGGCATGTCAAACTTGATGCTTCCGGCAAGCGGTTCGGCATAGTCGTCAGGCTCCACTCCGTCGTCAAGGCGGGTGGCAACGACTGATATGTCGTAGGAGTCAATGAGTCCGTTGCGGTTGATGTCGCCGACGCTCACATAGCCGAAGTCGCTGTCGACCTCGCGCAGACCGGTGTAGTTGGTGTATGACATCAGGTCGTTGGCGTCAATCTTGCCGTCATTGTTGATGTCGCCGGGCAGATAGCTCTCGGTGCCGGGCACCTTGAACACATACAGCTCGCGTCCGCTGCCGTAGTTGCCCACTCCCTCGGTGACGCTCAGTTTGATGTAGCGCGCTGTCGGATGCTCTTTGAAGAAGAACTGCTTCACGTCGCCGTTGCGCTGCCATACAAATGAGTCTACCGGAGCCCAGTGCTCCTTGTCCATGCTTATGGCCACGCTGCCGCGGAGTATCGTGCCGTTGCCGCCGTCCTGACGGGGCAGATAGTCGAAGCGGTCGAGGGTGTTGACGCTCATGAGGTCTATAGTCATGTCAAACGGTATGGCGTTGGCGCGATATTTGGTGTGCCACATATCGCCGCTCTCGGCAAAGTCGAAGAGGCGGCTCATGCCGAAGCCCTCCTGGATCGGCACGTTGACCTCGCCCTGAATGCCGCGGATTGCAAATTCCAACGGATTGCTCTTGGTCTTGGCGCTGACGGTGCTCCAGTTGCCCGCTCCGTCGGCGTTGACGGCGCGCACCTTGAAGGAGTAGTCGGTTTCGGGCGCCAGTCCGTCGAATAGCAGTGCGGTATCGCGGATGTTGGTGTAGTTGAGCCCGTTGAACTCTATTTCATAGAAGTCGGCGTTGTCAACCGGTTTCCAGCTCGGGGTGAGGGTATATGCCTCTATAGCTTCCTCGCCGAAGGCTGCCTGCGGTGCGGCGAGCGCGCCGTGCTTGGCAAAGCGACTGTCGGCAGGCGCATAGACAAACCCTTTCACGTCAACCTCAATGGCATTGGAGGCAATGTCTGTCTTGGCAAGCTTGATGAGCAGCTGCGGATTTTTTGTTACGCTCACTTTTGCAGCCTCGCTGCCGGCGGTGGAGAAGCGGTTGAGCTCCGGAGCCTTGTCGTAGTAATACACATTGGTGCCTTGCTCGAATTCGGCCTTTGTTGCGGCTTCCTTGAGAGCGACCTTGCTTTTGCCGATTTTTGCGCTCACTTTTTCGGGCGCTCTGGTGGTGTTTATGATAAGCTCTGTTGCCTGGGTTGCGTTGAATCCGTCAAAACTTCCCTGAGTCGGGGCGATGCGTATCTGCAGCAGCTCTTTGGGCATGACAGCGGAGGTTATTCGTGTTGTGGCTGCGGCATCGCCGGTCTTGTAGCTCTCGGTGGTGCCGTCGTCGTCATAGAGGGTGAACTCGGATTCGCCTTCGGGATAGAACTCGAAGATTCGCAGCGAGCGGTCTATCTGCGAGGGGTTATTGTTGGGGTTGACCATCGGGATAATCGCTCCGGCCTTTACAAATACGGGAAGTTTCCATATCGGTGCGTCAAAGCTGTTGACGATGGCCTCACCTTCCCACACATCGCCGCTGAAATAGTCAATCCATTTGCCGGCGGGCAGGTAGATGCCGTTGCGTATGTCGTTGCCGAGGCTGTCGGCTTTGGTGTCCTGATAAATCGGAGCCACGAGGAATGACGGGCCGTACAGGAACTGATAGCGGGTGGCGGGTCCGTAAGTGTATGCATTGGGATATTCCAGGAACATGGCCCTGATGAGGGGCTTGCCGCTGACTGCCTCTTGGGCGTAGGTGTAGGCATAGGGCAGTAGCTCGCTCTTCAGCTTCAGGTAGTTGCGGTTGATTGATGTAGCCGGCTCGCCGAGAGCGTGCGGATACTTTTCATTGCGTCCCCAGCCGTCCATGTTGAGCTGCATGGGGGTGAATGTCTTCCACTGGAAATCGCGGATATTTACCGGCGCGTTCTGACCGCCGAAGATTCCGTCCATGTCCGATGAAATGTTGGGCTGTCCGGAGAGTCCGGAGCCTATGTAGGTGGGTATGTGGAAGCGTATGTATTCCCACTCGCCGCCTGTCTGGTCGCCGCTCCAGATGCCGGCGTAGCGCTGTGTGCCTGCCCAGCCGTCAAGCGATATGATGAAGGGGCGTGCGTCGTTGCCGTAATAGGGCATGATTTCACCGACGTCGGCAACGCCGTTGAGGCCGAAGGAATAGCCCCAGCCAACCCAGGCGACATCGGTCTTGAGCACTCTCACGCCTGCGTCGCGCACCTCTTTCACTATGTCGCGCTGCAGCAGGGCGCTCACATCGTCCTTCGGGTGAAGGTCGCTCTGCGTCCACAGACCGATTTCAACGCCCTTTGAGCGCGCATAGTCGCCGAATTCGCGGAGATTGGCGATGTTGCCGTCAAGGGTCTCGGTCTGACCGTAGCCCGCGCCATAGCCGTCGTTGGGAAGCACCCATCCGAGAGGCATGTCATGGCCGGCGTAACGGTCAACCACCGCGCGTGCCGAGAACTGATAGTTGTTTTTCTCGCCGTTTAGCGACTCCTTTATGCCGCCGTTGTCGCGCTGGCTCTCCTTATAGCGCTTGCCGTCCTCAAACAGGATGCCTTTCTCATCCTCCGTCCAGTAGTCGCGGTTGTAGGCGTTGAGGTGTCCCTCGTAAAATCCGAATTTCGGCAGCAGCACCGGGTTGCCGGTCAGCTGATAGAAGTCGCCGAGCAGTTCTGCGGGGGTGTCGTCAACCATTATGAATGCGTCAAGATAATCCGAATCATGGGTCAGCTTAACGGTGCCGGGCGTTTCGGCGCCGAAATCGTATTTGCCCTTTCCGAATGTGTGGAACATGATTCCGTAGCCGTCGGTCGACCAGTAGAACGGAGTCGGTGACGCTACTCCGCCGTCCGTCCAGCTATTCTGGTTCTCGATGGCGATGGCCTTGCCTTTGTGCGAGAATCTGCCGTTCTGCACGCCTCCGCCGTAAAAGTACTCCTCGGGATTCTCTGACAGAGTCATTACCGTGCGTCCTTTCTCGAACTTCAGCGGCGCGGTTTCCTTGACAACCGTCTTGCCGGTTGCCAGGTCCTTGACGCTCATTTTGGCGTCAGCCTTGTTCCAGTCGATAGCGATTTTGGCGGTGGCTATGGTGATTGTGCCGCCGTTGTCTTTGAGGGTGACGGCTCCGACCGGTCTGCGCGGATTCTTGACAAGAATGTCGGCCGGCGGAGTTGCCTGAGGATTGCGCACAATGCCTCCATTGTCATCGCGGAATATGCGGAAGATATTGTTTCCGTAAAAATCCACTGTGAGTCTCGTGCCGTTTGACAGTGATAGCTCTGCAGTTGTGGGGTTCAGTCTGTTGGCTCCGGTGATGCTGATGTTGCCGCCTGTATGCTGTGTGTCAGCGGCAGCCGGTGTCTGCGCGGCGAGGTTGAAAGTGCCGGCAAACAGCGCGCAGAGTGCGATAATCACGGAAGCGCGGATGTTTAATCTCATGATTGTTATGGTATTGGTGTTGGTTTGGATTACTTGACGGTGCCGTCCTGAGCGTCCTTGCAGGCAGGGCGTAATGACTCGTATGCTTCGAGCATCTGCGCCGGTGTTGTGCCCTCGGTTGTCAGCAGTGAATAGATGGTCTTGCGCATCGATGCTATGTGTTCGGGGGTATTGCAGCAGTTTTGCTCTTTTGTGTAGTGCGGGTCGGTATATGTGAGTGAAATCAGGCTGCCTAATTTCTGACGGGCGTTGATGAGCTCGTAGCGGGCCATGAAGTCTTCATCTGATTCAACAGTGCAGTTGCCGATAAACGGAGCGAGAGTGCGCGCGAGCTGCAGATAGCCGCGGGCACAGAGGTAAGGCTGATTAAGGTCGGTGGTTATATAGCGTGGGTCCGCGGAGCCGTCGGCGTTGGCGGTCGCTGAAAATAGGTCAACATATTTCAGCCCCAGTTCGGATGCCAGAGATGCTATATATGCATTGAAGTCGCGGGTGAGCTGATTCTTCTCCGCGTCTTTATGCGGGGTGAGCGAGGTGAGGTGCAGTGTGGTTCCGGGCGCTTTGGCCATTATCAGCTCCACGCAGGCGCGGTAGTTGGCTTTCAGAGTGTCGGCGGCCACTCCGGTATTTATGTCCTGGCTTCCGATATTGAGGTATATCTGTGCCGGACACTCTTTTATAGACTTGTTCAGGTCAAACAGATGACCGAGAAAGACTTTCCAGTCGCGTGACAGGTAGTCGCCATATCCGTATGTGGCAGCGCGGTTTTTTACATGAGGATTGCCGAGCATTTCGTGCCATTCGCCGTTATTGAACATTTCGCCTCCTATCATGAGTATGTCATCGGACTTGATTGGCAGCGAAACCAGCATATTGACACGCAGGCCGTTGCCGTTGGTCCAGCGGTAGTAATTCTTGGCCTCGGTAGAGTCCGGCAGCGTGCATGCGAAATCTTCGCCGAGATAGGGCAGCAGCGCATTGCTCCATATGTAATAGCCTTTGGCTGTCACATGCAGGCGGTCGGCTGAGATGCTGTTGTCGAGGATTCCCTGCATTTCATCCCAGAGGTCAATGAACACTGTCTGTGTTTTTGCACACACCTCTTTGAGCAGACGGTTTATCTCCGCGTGATTCTCCGGCGACCGAAGCCCGTTGGAAGAAGGGAAGGTGCTCACTATGTGGAGTTTTGTGGCAGGGCTCTCGTTATTGACGCGGTTAATCAGCGCCTCGGCGTTGAGGGCAATCGTTTCGGGAGTGCCGGTGTCGGTGCCGATGTCATTGGTGCCTATCATCACAAAAATCTTGTCCGGCTTGCCGATAAGAATGCTTTCGAGATTCTCGAGGGCTTCGTAGGAGCAGGCTCCCGAATTGCCGCGGTTGACAACAAGGGGATTGTCGCCGAAGTGTTCATGCCAGTTGCCCATGTTGGTTATTGAGTTGCCGATAAACACAATGCTTCGGTCAGATATCCGACATGCTTTGAAACTGTCATAACGATGCTTGATGAAATCTCCGTCAGCCAATGTCGACAAGGCTGCAGCAAAGCATAGGAGAAGGATAGAAATCTTCTTGCCCATAAGGTGATGATGAGTTGGTGTGATTAAAATGCTTTTGGTGCAAAGATACCAAAAAACGCTTAATATAGATATATGAGGAGTTCTGAATATGGCAATCAGAAAGAGCTGTGGCATCCCCGGAACAATAATGCCCCGCGGATTGTCTATAAATAAAACGTAATACAATTTATTTATGAGACGCAAACTATTGATATGGGCGCTTGTCGCGCTGCTGGGGGGTGGCTCGGCTATCTGTCTCGAATCGTGTGGGTCAGTCCGTTCCTATTGGGGAGTGGAGGGCAATTATGATTTTGACGATTACGGGCATAGGCACAAAAAACATAAAAAGCACAAGAAGCACAAACATCATCACCACCACCATGACGATGACGACGATTAGTCGTCAGCGGATATGCCGGCAGCATAGAGCGCCTGATGTCGCTCGATGCAGGTCGCACATTTGCCGCAATGCTTCTCGCCGCCCTTGTAGCAAGAGTATGTGAGCGAATAATCCACCCCGAACTCCTTGCCGCGCCGGGCTATGTCGGCTTTTGTCAGTCCGGTATATGGTGCCCACAGTTCTATGCCGGCGTATGTGCCTGCCTTTATCGCCGCATTCATGGCATCGACGAATCCGGGGCGGCAGTCGGGATACACTGCATGGTCGCCTCCGTGATTGGCCATCATCACCTTTTTCAGTCCGCGGCTTTCTGCCAGTCCGGCGGCGATGGCGAGCATGATGCCGTTGCGAAACGGCACAACGGTACTGCTCATATTGGCATCGGCATAGCTTCCCTCCGGCACATCCTCGGCGCTGCGCAGCAACGCGCTGTCAAAATATCTGCCCATGAAGGCGAGGTCGATTTCTATCAGTTCTATTCCGAGCATGGCGCACTGCTTGCGGGCGCACTGCGCCTCCCGCGCATTCTGGAGCGCGCCGTAATTGAAATTTACGGCAAGACCGATGCTGTTTTTAAACTCGTGGAGCATGGTGGTGGAATCCATGCCGCCGCTCAATATAAGTAGTGAATCTTTAGCCATAGACCAGTGCTTGTTTTGCGATTATGGCGCAAAATTAAAGAAAAAATCGCGAGGATTGCCTAATTTTGCAGCTATGGGAAAAAACAAACTTAAAAAGTTCAGCGAAATGGAGACGATGGATTTCGTGCTCCAATACCCTTTTGGTGTTCTTGAACGCGACGGATTTCCTTATCGCGGCAAGTGGCACAGCGATTTTTTCCACAACTCCAATCCGATTGTGCTGGAGCTGGGTTGCGGCAAAGGGGAGTACACGGTAGGGCTTGCCCGTAAATTTCCGGGCAAGAATTTCATAGGCATTGACATCAAGGGCGCCCGAATGTGGACCGGCGCTTGCCAGGCCCGCGACGAAGGGTTGGCAAATGTGGCTTTTTTGCGCACCGACATAGAATTGCTCACCCGTTTCTTCGCTCCGGGTGAGGTTGCCGAGATATGGATAACTTTCCCCGACCCGCAGATGAAAAAAGTGCGCAAACGTCTCACCGGCACCCGATTCCTCGAGTTGTACCGTAATGTCATGGCTTCTGACGGTGTGATAAACCTAAAGACCGACAGTCCGTTTCTGTACACATATACAAAAATCATGGCGGAGCATAATGCCCTTGACATACACTCTTGCACCAGCGATTTGTATGGAGACGGAGGCGATGCTTGCTCGGACATTCTTGCCATCCGCACATACTACGAGCAGCAGTGGCTTGACCGCGGCCTGACGATAAAATACATCTCCTTCAGCCTGCCCGAGGGCGTGGAGCTGTCCGAGCCGGAAGTCGACATCGAGTTTGACACCTACCGGAGTTTCTCACGCGGAGAGCTGCAGCACGCCGATTTGCGCGAAGCCGCTGTAAAACCTAAAGATTTACAGAGATAATATATATAAGCATAGTAACATGGAATCACGACTATATCCCAACCTCATACTTGACGCGCTGACAAAGGTGCGCTATCCCGGAAACGGCAAAAATATCGTTGAACTCGGCATGATAGCCGATGATATGCGCATTGACGGGCGCAAGGTTTCATTTACCATCGTGTTTGAGAAACCGACAGACCCGTTTGCGGCATCAGTAGTCAAAGCTGCCGAAGCTGCGATAAAAACATATATTGCCGATGATGTGGAGCCGACAATCTCTGTGGCATCTCTCAAGCCTGCTGTTCAGGAGCGTCATAATCCGCTGCCCGGAGTGAAAAATATTATTGGTGTGAGCAGCGGCAAAGGCGGTGTTGGCAAATCCACAGTCGCTTCCAATCTTGCTGTGGCGCTTGCAGCCGAGGGTTACAAGGTAGGTCTTCTTGATGCCGATATTTTCGGTCCCAGCGCCCCAAAGATGTTTGGCGTGGAGGATGAAACGGTGTATATGCACGAGGTTGACGGCCGGCCGCTTATCATACCTGTTGAAAAATATGGAGTGAAAGTGCTGTCCATCGGTTTTCTTGTTGATAAAAACAGCGCGGTGCTCTGGCGCGGCGGCATGGCGAGCAACGCCCTGCGCCAGCTCATAGAGGAGGCTGACTGGGGAGAACTCGACTATTTCCTCATTGATATGCCTCCGGGAACCAGCGACATCCACCTCACCCTGGTGCAGACTCTTGCCATCACCGGCGTTATAGTTGTCACCACTCCCCAGGAAGTGGCGCTTGCCGATGCGCGCAAGGGCATATCCATGTTTGTTGGCGACAAAGTCAATGTGCCTGTGCTCGGACTTGTTGAGAATATGGCGTGGTTTACTCCGGAGATTCATCCCGAAGAAAAATACTACATATTCGGACGTGACGGAGGAGCGAAACTCGCCAAGGAAGCTGGAGTGCCACTGCTGGCACAGATACCGCTTGTCGGTAAGGTGTGTGAAGGAGGTGACTCCGGCAAGCCTGTAGCTATAGGCGATGACCCCATAACCTCGCAGGCATTCACGCATCTCGCTCATGAGGTGACGGAAGCGGTGGACAAGAGAAATAATGAGCTCCCGGCAACAGTGAAGGTGGATGTAGGAAGACGGTGATTATTAGTATGATAGAGGTGCTTGTAACAGCTGTGTAACAGAATTAACACACGTTAACCTTGAAATTCTTGCAACGGTAGTTTTTGGAGTAATTTTGTGCTGTCGGAACACTTCTCACGGGTGTCCGGCAAACCCAAAGCATAACTCTTAATTACTATTTGTCACTTCTTAAAAATA
>JAIDJW010000186.1 GCA_029052015.1 Paramuribaculum sp.
CCCATATGTCTTTTTTGGCCACAAAAATACTTCAATAACACGATATTCGTCAATACGCTATCGCGGACGGTTATACGGACAATGGTACTGCTTTTGAGATTCTTTCAGTTGATATAGCTGATGTCGATTTGGGCAGGAATGTAGGGGCCGCTCTTCAGATAGAACGCGCCAATGCAGAAAAGAATGTTGCACAAGCCAAAGCTGAGGAGCGTCGTGCTATGGCAATTGCTTTAGAGCAAGAGATGAAAGCTCATAAAATAAAGGCGGAAGCAGAAGTTCCGCTTGCGCTTTCCAAAGCTTTGGAAAGTGGGAATATGGGATTCGTAGATTACTATCGATTGAAGAATTTGCAATCTGATACTGCAATGCGCGAACAAATGGCAACTTCATCGGAGTCTCCGCAAATGGTTATGAATGTCGAACATCGAAGAGACTCATTCTTCGATTGACTTAACTTGTACTACTAAAATATGTATAACAATAATAACATAAACGTATCACCCAAACTCATCAAAGGGGCTTGGTGGGGTGTAGCCGGGCTAATTGTTTGGGTGCGTCAGCAGTCCGACCTCTGCAATAAGACTGTTATTTACGTTCCAACAGAGACCAATCTTCCGATTCTTGAATCTACAAGAGCCTTAACACTACTTCAGGAGTAAACCATTATGGATTATAGAAGAACATCATTTCTCGCGGAATCGGCTCCCGATACATATCGGTTTTTATCCGAATTAAAGCCTTATGCCCTTATCTATGCAGGGATTTTGGCGGTTGCGATTCTTCTATCAATGTTTTTCCAATGGAATGTGGTTAAATTTTTCATCGATTGTATGATGGGGTGGACACTATTGTCCATTCCATTTGTTGGTGTATTGATTGTTGCTTTCGATAAAGAAATACTTCTCCCTCAAGCAGAGCATTGGGAACCTACGCCTAAGAAACCAGCATCCTATAAATATTCAATGATTTGGGGTATTATCCTGATTTTGTCGGGGATAACGGCTCTCTATTTTTCAAATCAATATAAAAAACATTACTCATTCCAGTGTCAGTCATTTTTTCTTGAACAACCAACAGGTATTTATCATCTTTCCGAGAAATGTGAATATATCGGACTTAATGAGGATGAAGAACCTATTGATAACGTTACACTGTCGAAAGTGACAGGAAAAGAATTGTTAGAGTATGATTGTGAATTTTGCGACGCTTGCAGAGAATGGGCTGAAGACGCAGAAATGGAATATGAATCAAGCAGGTATTATCGGCAATAAAAATTATGAACAAATAAATAAACCACAAAATGTCACAAAAAAATCGCTACACTGGCTTGACCGATGCTGAGGTGTTGGAGAGCCGCAGAAAGAATGGCGTGAATATTCTCACGCCTCCCGAACAAGACCCGTGGTGGAAAGAGTTTCTGGATAAATTCTCCGATCCGCTGATTATTATCCTGCTTGTCGCAGGTGTGCTGTCCATCGGTATCTCATTTTATGAGTTTTTCGAACTTGGGCAGGACTGGAAAGTGTTTTTTGAGCCTATCGGCATTTTTGTCGCTATCGGTCTTGCCACGACACTGGCTTTTATCTTTGAACAGAAGGCTAACAAGGCGTTCAAAATCCTAAATCAGGTCAATGACGATGATCTTGTAGAGGTAATGCGAAACGGCTCCATGACCACAATACCCCGTAAGGATGTGGTTGTCGGTGACATCGTGATTCTCAACACGGGTGATGAGATACCTGCCGACGGAGAGTTGCTTGATGCCGTTACTCTGAGTGTCGATGAATCGACTCTTACCGGAGAGCCTCTTTGCGCCAAGACCACCGACAAAGCACATTTCGACAAGGATGCCACATATCCCTCGAATCATGTGATGCGTGGCACAAAGGTCATGGAAGGTCACGGTGTCATGCGTGTGCTGAAGGTCGGTGATGCAACTGAAATGGGTAAGGTTTTTGAGGAAGCTCAGATTGATGATTCCGTTAAGACGCCACTCAATGAGCAGCTCGACGGTCTCGCTGACTGGATTACAAATGTCAGCTATGTTTTTGCCGGTCTTATCATCGTTGGTCAGTTGATTCACTTTCTCGGCTGGGGTGCATGGCAGGCTTGGACTTTGGTAATTCCTGTCACCCTTTTCTTCTGGCTTGTCATCAATAAATTTGAAGATTGGTCTAAAACCAAATGTATTTTTACGATTTTAGGATTCTTCGTTGTCTTCTTCGCAATGGTGATTGGGGCGTTCTCGATGCTTAATCCCGTAGCAGACAGTGCCACATGGTCTCTCTTGCTGACGCATACACTCAAGACCATGATGGTTGCCGTCACTCTTATCGTTGTTGCCGTACCTGAAGGTCTCCCTATGGCTGTCACCCTTTCGCTGGCTTATTCAATGAACCGTATGCTGAAGACCAACAACCTTGTCCGCAAGATGCACGCCTGTGAGACAATGGGTGCCACGACTGTTATCTGTACCGACAAAACCGGCACGCTGACCCAGAACCGGATGCAGGTTTACAAGACCAATTTCTTCGGTGAACCCTCTAATGAGGTTCTCTATGAAGGAATTGCCGTAAACTCGACCGCTCAGCTCGACCTCTCAGGTGACAAGCCTCAGGTACTTGGTAATCCAACCGAAGGAGCTCTGTTGCTTTGGCTCAATGAGCGTGGCGCAAATTATCTTGACCTGCGCAACGGTGCAATCCGACTTGAAGAACTGCCGTTCACTACCGAGCGCAAATATATGGCGACTGTCGTAAAATCTGCGACCGGAAAGAACATTCTCTATGTCAAAGGAGCACCCGAAATCGTATTCGGTATGTGCAAGAACACCTGTTGGGTTGCAGAGTCTGAAATTGATGCGCAGTTGCTCGAATACCAGAATCAGGCGATGCGTACCCTCGGCTTCGCATATCAGGAACTTGATGACAAGGATGCTACTATTGCCGATGGTAAGGTCACAGCCGATAACCTGACATTCCTCGGAATTGTTGCAATCTCAGACCCTGTCCGTATTGACGTGCCCGATGCGGTCAATGAGGTTATCGATGCCGGAATCAAGGTGAAGATTGTGACCGGTGACACTCCCGGAACTGCTAAGGAAATAGGTCGTCAGATCGGTCTTTGGAACGATGCGACAGATACTGACCGCAATATCATCACCGGTCCGGAATTTGCCCAACTGTCCGATAAGCAACTTAAAGAACGCGTAGGCGAACTGAAAATCATTGCCCGCGCCCGACCTATGGATAAGAAACGACTCGTGGAGGCACTCCAAGCCAACAACGAGATAGTCGCTGTGACAGGTGACGGCACCAATGACGCTCCCGCGCTCAAAACCGCCCATGTCGGTCTTTCGATGGGCGACGGCACATCTGTTGCCAAAGAAGCCTCCGACATAACCATTATCGACAACTCATTCTCCTCAATCGGTCGAGCCGTGATGTGGGGGCGTTCACTCTACAAGAACATCCAACGCTTCCTTCTTTTCCAGCTCACGGTTAACGTCGCAGCCTGTTTCCTCGTGCTTTTCGGCTCATTCTTGGGAACAGAATCGCCCCTTACCGTTACGCAGATGCTTTGGGTAAATCTCATAATGGATACTTTCGGCGCGATGGCCCTTGCCTCACTTCCTCCTTCTCAGAAAGTAATGGACGAAAAGCCCCGCAAACGCGAATCGTCAATCCTGTCCAAGCCTATGCTTTGGGAACTTTGCAGTGTAGGCATAATCTTCTTTGCAATCACTTTAGGCTTCTACTGGCTATTCAATCATGCCGAAGTAACATCCATCCCTCAGATGTTCCACACTGTAATCGGAGCAGCGTCAGAGATGACTCCCTATGAGGCAACATTGCTGTTCTCGATATTTGTCTGGACACACTTCTGGTATATGTTCAATGCCCGCAGCTTCGAGACCGGCGAAAGCGTATTCAAGTTGAAGATGAGCCAAGGCTTCTGGACGATTGTCACCATCATTGTTATAGGTCAACTGTTCATCACCGAGATTGCATACGAGTTCTTCAACGTAGAGCCGATGCTTCACACCCTTGATTGGAGTTTCAATCCCTCGGGAGCACTCGACCTTGTGATTATAGTAGCAGCATCCTCGCTTGTCCTTTGGGTAAGAGAAATCTACCGACTGTTCAAGAAATAATAATTGACATCCCGATAGCGCATCTGGACTATCCCGGTGCGCTATCTTAACAAATATACTTATGGTTAAACTACGTCATTCTGAATGGAAATTAGACAAAGCAAACGATATTTCAAGGTTTATTAAGGCTCAAGAAAATATGTATGATACAGCTCTTGCCGAAATTCGTAACGGCAGGAAAGAATCTCATTGGATTTGGTTTATTTTACCTCAATTGAGAGGATTAGGTCATTCCTTTAATTCAAACTATTATGGCCTAGATGGGTTAGAGGAGGCTCGCCTTTATCTTAACAATCCTATTCTTAATGCTCATCTAAGAGAGATTGTGGGTGTATTATTATCTTTACCTATAAATAATCCGGAGTCAATTTTCGGTAAACTGGATGCGCTGAAACTTAAATCTTCTATGACACTGTTTGATGCTGCTCAACCAAACGATATATACGCTAAAGTGCTTAAGAAATAATTTAGTGGACAACAAGATAAGCGCACAAATGCACGGCTGACGCATCATGATTTTTTACAACATCAAAACTTTTTAATGCATAGAGAAGGTAGTCATTGTCCCATCCGGCTTTCTTTCGATGACCTT
>JAIDJW010000187.1 GCA_029052015.1 Paramuribaculum sp.
CGAAGACGATGGGAACGCCTGCGGCGCTCGCATGGTTGATAGCCTCTACTGTCTGCGGCATCACATTGTCGTCGGCGGCGACGATGATGATACACAGGTCGGTGACCTTTGCGCCTCGGGCACGCATGGCGGTGAAAGCCTCGTGGCCCGGAGTGTCGAGGAATGTGATGCGGCGTCCGTCGGAGAGCTTCACATTGTAAGCGCCTATATGCTGGGTGATGCCGCCGGCCTCGCCAGCAATGACATTGGCATTGCGGATATAGTCGAGCAGCGAGGTCTTGCCGTGGTCAACATGACCCATCACAGTGACAATCGGCGGACGCGACACGAGTTCCTCCTCCTTGTCCTCGTCCTGCGCGATAGCCTCAACAACCTCAGCGCTGACATATTCTGTCTGGAATCCGAATTCCTCGGCCACAATATTGATAGTCTCGGCGTCGAGGCGCTGGTTTATGCTCACCATCACACCGATATTCATGCAGGTGGCAATGACATTGTTGACAGGCACGTCCATCATGGAGGCAAGGTCGTTTGCGGTCACAAACTCTGTAAGCTTGAGCACCTTGCTCTCTGCCTCCTCGAGTTCGTGGGCCTCACGCTCGCGGTTGGCAACAGCCTCACGCTTCTCCTTGCGCCACTTCACGCCTTTCTTCTGACCCTTGTCCTTGCTTGTGAGGCGTGCGAGGGTCTCCTTGACCTGCTTCTGCACATCCTCCTCGCTCACCTCGGCATGAGGCTGATGGCGGTTTCTGTCGCGGCCTCCGCCACCGCCACCGCGGTTGCCGCGGCGGTCATCGGAGCGGTTGTTGCCACCGCCCTGACGCTGTCCGCCAGCAGAAGGCTGCTGACCGGGATTCTCTATATCTATCTTCTCTTTGCCGCCGATGCGCTTGCGCTTCTTGCGGTCGCCGCCTCCTGCGGCACCTGCACCTGCGGCGCCGGGCTTGCCGGCACCCTTGCGGTCGTCCTTGCCTTTTTTCTTGGGGCGGGTGCTCTGGTTGAGAGCTGAGAGGTCGATTTTACCTATCACATTTATCTGCGGTCCGACCTTAGGCACTCCGAGGCTGAACACTTCCGGCTCGGCTGGCTTTGTCTCGGCAGGCTTCTCCTCAGCTTTAGGCGCAGCAGGTTTCTCCTCGACCTTAGGCGCGGGAGCTGCAGCAGGCTTTTCGGGAGCTTTGGGCGCCTCCTGTACCGGCTTCTCTGCCGGTTTGGGCTGTGCCGGCTTCTCCTCAGCCTTGGGAGCGGGAGCCGCGGCAGGCTTTTCAGGAGCTTTGGGCGCCTCCTGTACCGGCTTCTCTGCCGGTTTGGGCTGTGCCGGTTTCTCCTCTGCCTTCGGCGCGGGAGCCGCTTCAGGCTTTTCGGCAGGTTTCTCTACCGGCTTGGGCTCTGGCTTCTCCTCAGCTTTGGGCGCGGGAGCCGCGGCAGGCTTCTCCTCCGGTTTTTCTGCCGGTTTTGACGGATTCAGGTCGATTTTGCCCACAACTTTGGGCCCGGGGGCTACGGCGGGAGCTATTTTTATCTCCTCTGGGCGAGCCGGTGCAGCCTTTGCCTTCGCTGCCTGACGGTCTGCCGAAATCTGCTCGCTCTTGGATTTGAGCGCGCGGTCCGGCTTATACTCCTTGACGAGTATATCGTAGACCTCATCATCGATGCGCGCGTTAGGGCTGTCGTCGACAGTTATACCCTTTTTGCGCAAAAATTCGATGATAGTGGGCACTGCCACATTCAGGTCTATCGCTGCTTTACTTATTTTGGTTCTCGGCATGTAGGATTGTTTAGTTTATATTATGCCCTCGGGCTTATTCTTCTGTTGTTTCCGACTCTCCTGCGGCGGGCTCTTCGGATTCTTCCTCAAACTCCGCCTTCAGCACAGCTATCACATTGTCAACCGTGCTCTCCTCAAGGTCGGCTTTCTCGATAATCATTTCACGTGGAGCGTTGAGCACCGATTTTGCGGTGACAAGCCCCATATTCTTGAGCGCATCGATAATCCAAGGCTCTATTTCGTCCTTGAACTCGTCGAGATAGATATCCTCCTCAAACGACTCTTCGGTGTCGCGGTACACATCTATCACATAGCCTGTGAGCATCGAGGCGAGCTTGATGTTGAGACCGCCCTTGCCGATTGCCAGCGACACCTCTTCGGGACGCAGGAACACCTCGGCCTTCTTCTCCTCCTCGTCGATGCGGATTGACGACACCTTTGCGGGGCTGAGAGCGCGCTGGATAAAGAGCGACGGATTGGAGGTGTAGTTGATGACATCGATATTCTCGTTGCGCAGCTCGCGCACGATACCGTGGATTCGGCTGCCCTTCACACCCACGCAGGCTCCCACCGGGTCGATGCGGTCGTCATAGCTCTCCACGGCAATCTTGGCTCTTTCGCCCGGAATGCGTGCGACAGCGCGGATGTTGATGAGACCGTCGTGGATTTCCGGCACCTCAAGCTCAAAGAGGCGGCGCAGGAAGTTCTCGCTCGTGCGGCTCACGGTTATCTTCGGATTATTGTTATTGTTGGTCACATTCTCCACAACCGCGCGCACTGTCTCGCCCTTGCGGAAATAGTCGCCGGGTATGCTCTCACTCTTGGGGAGCAGAAGCTCGATTTTGTCATCGTCGAGCAGCAGCGTTTCGCGGCTCCATGTCTGGTACACCTCGCCGCTCACAATCTCGCCCTGAAGCTCGGAGAACTTGGCGTAGATAGCCTCCTTCTGCAGGTCGAGAATCTTGCTCTGGAGAGTCTGACGCAGATTGAGGATGGCGCGGCGGCCGAAGTTGGCGAAAATAATCTCGCGTGTGTGCTCGTCGCCAATCTCTGCATCGGGGTCCTGGTCGGCGCGCGCGTCGCTGAGGCTTATCTGCAGGTTGGGATTGGTGACACTGCCGTCGGGCACAACCTCGAGGTTCTGGAAAATCTGTACGTCGCCCTTGTCGGGGTTCATTATCACGTCAAGATTCTCATCGGTGCCAAACATCTTTTCGAGGACGTTGCGAAACGACTCCTCGAGCACACTTATCATAGTGGTTTTGTCGATATTCTTCAGTTCCTTGAATTCGGCGAACGACTCCACCATGTTGGGAGTTTCTTCTTTCTTTGCCATGGGATTACGCTATGGTATGTTGTTTTTTTATTTGAAATCTATGCAATATTTAACCTCTTTGGTGTTGCTGACGGCGATGGTCTCGTCCTCCTCCTTGACAACCGGGCGCTTGGCTCCCGGCTCCTTGACCTTGCGGCTGATAGCGAGAGTAAAGGCGCTGCAGTCAGGCTCCACAGCCTTGAGCACTCCGCGCAGCTTGCGCCCGTCGGCGGTGAGCACCTCAATCATGTTGCCGATATTTTTGAGATACTGACCGATGACCCTGAAAGGCGCCGTGAGGCCCGCACTGCCCACCTCGAGCGAATAGTCCTCCACATCGCGGTCAAAAACCGCCTCGATTTTGCGGGTGATGTCGACGCACGCGTCAAGATCCACACCGGTGGTGCTGTCGAGGGCAACGGTAATATTATTGTCAGCGCCCACCGTGACATCCACGATAAACGCATCGGTGTTTGCAATGGCTTCCTCTACCGTTGCGATGAGTTTCTGTTTGTCTATCATTATATAATTATATAAAAAGGAGGAAGCTTGTGGCCTCCTCCGTGACTTTTACTCTGCAAAGATAGCACTTTTATTTCGCAATCCGCTCTGCGGACCGGCTACGCGGCATGAGCATTTAATTATTTTAACAAATGTTTTACATTATTTATTGATATTTAGTAATTTTTCGGCGATTTGCCTCACCTCCTCATCTTCAAACAATCGCTTTAGAGTTTTTGCCGCATCCTTCAGCGAATCGCCGCTGCGCGTATTCTCCATAATGCTTTTAAGCTCTATTACACCCAGCCCTATCGCTCCCGCAGTGGTGAAGAGCGGCAGCGGCGGCAGATTCAGGTCCGTGTAGTGGCGCAGAAAAAACACCGCCGCCACAATCATAGCATCTATGGCCGTCATGGCAAAAAGAGTGATGTAGTAACGCCCAGCTTTATCAACAGTGTCGCGATAGCCGCGCGAGGTAAGCGGCCGCCCCTCGCGCCGCGCCCGGCTGATACCGCTGCGCAAGTCGGCGAGCAGAGCCGCGAGCACCCCAGCATAATCGGCGGCAAGCACGCAGCACACCATTGCCGCCCCCTTCATGAATTCCGAATAGTCCATCATAGTCTTTGAAATTGATTTGCCGCAAAATTACTTTCGGAGTCCACCCGATTTTCGCGATTTTGCACATTAGCCATATTATGGGACTTTTTACTAACTTTGCAACATGTTTTCAGGAATAGTAGAAGAGGCCGCCACCGTAGTGAGCGCCTCGCAGCAGGGAGGCAACCTCAGCCTCAGGATAAAGAGCTCGTTTGCCGATGAGCTCACCATCGACCAGTCAGTAGCCCACAACGGCGTGTGCCTGACAGTTGTCGAACTCCACGGCGACAGCACCTACAGCGTCACCGCCATCCAAGAGACCCTCGACAGGTCCAACCTCGGACTCCTGACCGCCGGCTCGCTTGTCAACCTCGAGCGCAGCATGAGGCTTGACGGACGACTTGACGGGCACATAGTACAGGGGCATGTCGACACAACAGCCGTGTGCGACAGCGTAGAGGAGGTCGACGGCAGCACATACTTCAAGTTTGTCTACACCGACAACCCCGAGCTCCGCGCCAAAGGCTATCTCACAGTGGAAAAAGGCAGCGTCACAGTCAACGGCGTGAGCCTAACAGTGTGCGACAGCGAACCAGGCTCATTCCGCGTGGCTATTATCCCCTACACTTTCGAACACACTAATTTCCGCACCATCACTCCCGGCACCAAAGTCAACATAGAGTTCGACATCCTCGGCAAATACATCGCCGGAATGCTCGTCCGCTGACACAAACACACGCCTACACACACGCATCCGCCATGAAACCGCTCATAACAGCCGCTGCAGCCATCACCCTACTCATAAGCTGCTCCAACACCAACGCAGTCACCACCCCCACAGCAACCGCCGCAGCCACAGCCGCTGTCGACGAGCTGCAGCTCCCGGCGGTGCCACCCACACTCGTCACCCCAGCCGACCGCGCGGCATACATTGTTGCCCACTTCTGGGACAACATGGATTTCGCCGACACAATCCGCAGCCACGACGCCAACTTCATAGAGCAGACCTTTGCCAACTACGCCAGCCTGTTTCCACTCGTTGATGCCGACACCACCCTCACTCCCGCAGCCGCAGCACTCATGAAGCGCGCCGAAGCCGACCGGGAGGCATACAACCTACTCGCCGAAACCGCTGACAAATATCTATACGACCCCAACTCACCCATGCTCAATGAGGCGGCATACATCCCTTTCCTCCGCGCAATCACCGGCTCCACCTTCATTGACTCCGCCCTGCGAGCACGCTACGAGGCACAGCTCGCTGACGCAACAAAAAACCTGCCCGGAACCATTGCCGCAAACTTCACCATCGCACTGCGCGACGGCTCAACGACATCACTCCACCGCCTATGCAGCGGAGCCAGGGCAGTGCTCCTGATGTTTTACGACCCCGACTGCGACAACTGCGCCCACCTCATCTCGCAGATGAAGTCCGACCCGGCGCTAAGTGCGGCAGTAGCATCTGGTAAAGTCAGGATACTCGCCGTGTACCCTGACGGCGAAGCCGACCTCTTTGCCTCCGGAGCCGGCAAGATTCCCACCGAGTGGACCGACGGCATGAGCCCCGACGGAGAGATTATCGAAAGCGAACTATACAGCATACGCGCCACCCCCACCCTGTACCTGCTTGACGGCTCGGCGATGGTGGTGATAAAAGATGCCGATGCAGCAACAGCCGTTGCCACCGCTCTCGACATGTAAAAAAGCGCACCTCAATATAATAAAGGCGAGGCATACATCGTTTAACATACGATGAAACCCTCAAGACACAAAAAAATCACCTCCGCACCAACTCCTCCGCAGCCCCGCGAAATAACCCTCGGCATACTCCGCCAGTTCGCCCGCTGCTGCAAGGCCGACAAGCGCCTTGCCATGCCAATCCGCATCATCAATCCCAACTAACAGCTCACCCCAATAGGACTTATTAGACTATTCGCCTTATTGGACCAATCTTTATCATTTCCAAAACACACCGCAGGCGACACCTATATATAATAAGGTGTCGCCTGCGGCTATCTGTTGATTTCTCTCTTCTCTTAAAGCTGGCTTGCGGGGTCGAGGTTTGCAGCCTCGATATCCTTGTAGTAGCGGTATGTGCCAACCTTGAGCTCTTCACAGGCAGCTTCGTCAGCCACGATGAGAGCTTTGGCGTGCATCTGCAGGGCGGAGATTGTCCACATCTGACTGATGCCGCCCTCAACACCATGATGAAGCGCGCGGCTCTTGTTGTGACCGTTTACAATAAGGAGTACACTCTTGGCGCTCATGATAGTGCCTACCCCTACTGTGAGAGCAGTCTTGGGCACCAGGTCAACATTATTGTCAAAGAAGCGTGAGTTGGCGATGATAGTGTCGCGTGTAAGGGTCTTCATGCGAGTGCGTGAGGTGAGCGAAGAGCCGGGCTCGTTGAAAGCGATATGTCCGTCGGGGCCTACTCCGCCGAGGAAAAGATCTATGCCGCCGTAGCTCTTGATTTTGTCCTCGTAGCGCTGACACTCTGCCACAGGGTCTGCAGCGTTGCCGTTGAGAATATTGACATTTTCGGGCAGTATGTCGATATGATTGAAGAAGTTAGTCCACATGAAAGTGTGGTAGCTCTGCTCGTGGTCGCGGGGAATGCCGCAGTACTCGTCCATATTGAAAGTAACGACATTCTTGAAGCTAACTTTACCCTCCTTGCAGAGCTTCACGAGGTTGCGGTACATACCTAAGGGCGAGCTACCGGTGGGGCAGCCGAGAACAAAAGGCTTCTCCGGTGTGGGATTAGCTTCGTTTATACGCGCTGCCACATAATTGGCAGCCCATTGCGACACCTTGTCATAGTCTGGCTCAATAATCAGTCTCATTGCGCTTTAAATGTTATTAGTCGGTTTAGAATTAATAGTTAACGCAAACTTACGCAAAAATGCCGAGATTCATCGGCTTTTTGCCCTAAAACTTTTTGATGAGCACACACCCGGAGCGTTTTGACCGCATCAGCTACTCCAAAATCAAAAAAACAGGCCGTGATTCTTTGCCATTTGACAGCAAATCACTACCTTTGCACCGCTTTTGGAGCATTTTGCACCCAAGAGCCCGAATTATTCATTATTATATTAACAAAAACATGAAGTACGAAACCGTTTTCATTTTAACTCCCGTTTTGTCTGACGCCCAGATGAAGGAAGCGGTAGAAAAGTTCACCAAAGTGCTCACCGACAATGGTGCCACAATCGTGAACGAAGAGCTTTGGGGACTGCGCAAGCTCGCATATCCCATCGACAAAAAAACCACCGGCTTCTACACTCTCGTAGAATTTGACGGCGAGCCCACTATCGTCAAGAACCTCGAAACTGCATTCCGCCGCGACGAGCGCGTAATCCGTTTCCTCACTTTCCGTCTTGACAAGTACGCCGCACAGTATGCCGAGAAGCGCCGCAGCATCCGCGCAGGCAAAGCAGCAGCAACAACCACAGTAGAAACCGAAAACAAGGAGAACTAACCCATGGCACAAGCTCAGAGCGAAATACGCTACCTCACACCCATGTCGGTAGACGTCAAGAAAAAGAAATATTGCCGTTTCAAACGCAGCGGCATCAAGTATATCGACTACAAGGACCCCGAATTTCTCAAGAAGTTCCTCAATGAGCAGGGCAAAATTCTGCCCCGCCGCATAACAGGCACCTCGCTGAAATTCCAGCGCCGTGTAGCACAGGCCGTTAAGCGCGCACGCCATCTGGCGCTCCTGCCCTACGTAACCGACCTGATGAAATAAATCAATCCACCTCACTCACACTTTAAAAAACCCAGGAATCATGAAAGTTATTCTCAAGGAAGATATGCCCTCTCTCGGCTACAAGGACGATGTGGTGGAAGTGAAAAACGGCTACGGCCGCAACTACCTCATCCCCCAGGGCAAGGCTATCATTGCAAGCCCCAGCGCCCTCAAGGTTCTTGCCGAAAACCAGCGCCAGCGCGCCCACAAGCTCGCTAAAATCAAAGCTGACGCAGAAGCCATCGCAGCACAGCTCCAGGGAGTAAGCCTCACCATCGGAGCAAAGACCAGCTCAACAGGCACCATTTTCGGATCTGTCAACAACATCCAGATTGCCGAAGCGCTTGAAAAACTCGGTCACAACATCGACCGCAAGCTCATCGTAATCAAGGAATCCGTGAAGGAAGTAGGCAAATACAACGCCGTTATCAAACTCCACAAAGAAGTTAGCGTTGACATACCCTTCGAGGTTGTTAGCGAATAATCGTATTTTATACACTTACCGCATAGACGCGGAGCGCTGTGGGCTTGCCACAATTCGCTCCGCGTCTTTATTTTGCCGGCTCACAACAGTTGCTCATTCTTCGCTTTTTTGTGCAAACATTTGGCAAAAAAACGGTGTATGCCTAATTTAGGGGCGATTTTACGTAATGGAAGCATTCGAGTCATTTCTAAAAACGCCCTGGGTTTACTGGACCCTTTTGACCGCCTACACCGGCACAATACTCAGCATCGTAGGCATCATTCTGTCCGAAAACCGCAATCCCGTCAAATCACTGGCGTGGATTACCGTGCTTATGCTCTTTCCCGTCTGCGGCATCATACTCTACATCTTTTTCGGGCGAAGCATCAAAAACACACGCATGATTTCGCGACGCAACCGCCGCCGCCTGCGCGAGCTCACCCGCCCGGAAGACTCCGAGCCCGACCTCACCGGACTCAACGACGAATCACGCCAGCAGATCATGCTCGCCCGCTCGCTCACTGGCGCGCAATACCACACCGGCAACAATGTCGAGATTTTTCACGACGGCAAAACCAAATTCGACGCACTTCTCGCCGACATCGCCGGAGCACGCGAGTACATCAACCTGCAGTATTACATCTTCGAGGACGACAATATAGGCAGACGCATACGCGACGCACTTGTCGAGCGCGCACGCGCCGGAGTGAAAGTGCGTGTAATCTACGACCACATCGGCAGCCTGAACGTCAGCCGCAGCTTCTTCAAAAGCATGACCGACGAGGGAATAGAGATACACCCCTTCTTCCGCGTGGCCTTTCCGCTCTTCGCAACACGCATCAACTGGCGCAACCACCGCAAGCTCGTTGTCATCGACGGCATAACAGGCTATATCGGAGGCATGAACATCGCCGACCGCTATCTCGACGGAGGCAAGCGCGGCGACTGGCGCGACACCCATATCCGCATCAAAGGCTCCGCCGTGGGAGCCCTCCAGTATTCGTTTGCCGTCGACTGGCGCTTCATGGGCAAAGAGCTGATAGAGCAAACAGTGCCCAAGAGCGACACACCGTCCGGCAACGCCGGAATGCACCTGCTGTCGTGCGGCCCAACAAGCGAGTGGAGCAGCATCGCCTACCTGCTTCTCAAAGCCATCGGCAACGCCAAGAAGCGCGTACTCATACAGACCCCCTACTTTCTCCCCACCGAAAGCCTGCTCAAAGCCCTGCAGGTAGCGGCGCTCAGCAGAGTAGACGTGAGAGTGATGATGCCACGCCGCAGCGACTCGACAATACTCACATACGCATCGCGCAGCTATATCCAGGAGTGCCTCAGAGCCGGAGTCAAAATCTATCTTTACGAAAAAGGAATGCTACATAGCAAGACGGTGGTGATTGACGACAACTTCTGCTCCATCGGCAGCGCCAATATCGACTTCCGCAGCTTCGAGCACAATTTCGAGGCAAATATGTTTATTTACTCCGCGGAAGTAAACCGCAAGATGAAACATCTTTTTGCCGACGACATGCGCGAATCATCAAGAGTAACAGCGGCCGACTGGCGCAAGCGCCCCCTGCTTCACAAAGCCTTCGAGAGCATACTGCGCCTGCTGAGCCCGGTGCTTTAGCCGCATTTTAACGCTATTTTTAGCACAAAATAGCTTAAACCCTCCCTATATTCAAAATTTAATCATTACTTTTGTAAAAATTTGGACTAAGTATGGCCGGCGACCTGAAGCAGCGACTAAACAGACTCGAAAGCAAAGCCGAGCTGCTCGCGCGAACCTACGCGCAGCTCATTGAGTCACGCAACGCAGCCGAGGCGAAAATTGCCGAGCTGACAGCGCTGTGCGACAGCTATCGCAAGGAAATCGACAGACTGAGCACCGAGGTGGAATACCTCAAGATGGCACACACTGTGGCGCCTACGCGCAGCGATGTCGCAGCAACGAGAGCCATGCTTGCCGAATTAGTGCGGGATATCGACCGATGCATAGCTGACATTGGAGATTGACTCAATGAAGGACTTTATTGACATAAACCTACGCATAGCGGACGTTGCGCTCACACTCAAGATCAAACCTGAGGATGAGCAGCTGCTTAGAGAAGCGGCCAAAGGCATCAACGACGCATGGAGTTCATGGCGGGCAAGATTTACCGACAAGTCGCCGGTAGAAGTCCATGCCATGGTGACACTGCTCTTTGCCAAAAGCTATCTCGAGCTTAAGGCACACACCGACAGAGCCACCGAGCTCTTCGACAGGATAGAGCACACCATCGACTCCATATTGCTTGACAACACAGCCTCCAACGGCTGAGCTATATATCTGACGAGACGACCGACGAACCTTTTTTTTTAACAGAGAGAGAGAGAACCGTCAATCCTGCACCATCCGGACACCCACGGAGCGCCCCGTATAAGAGGCAAACGTGGCACTGCGGCTGATGCAGCTTTTTTTAACCATAAAGCCAATATCCAATGGGAGAGATATTAATCTATGTAATCATCACGGCTGTCATAGCCTTCGCCATAGGCGCAGGCATAGCTGTCATCGTGCAGCGCAATCTTGCACGCAGCCGCGCGAAAATAATTGTTGAAGAAGCCTCCAAAGAAGCCGAGGTCATAAAGAAAAACCGCCTGCTCGAAGCCAAAGAGGAGGAACTAAAAATCAAGGCCGAGGCAGAAAAGCAGGCACAGCAGCGACTGAGCCGAGTGCAGAGCGCTGAGAGCAAAATCAAACAGCGCGAGCTCCAGCTCAACCAGCAGCAGAGCGAAAACCAGCGCGAACGCAACAACATCGAGCAGACAAAAGCACGCCTCGACGAGCAGCTCGCCGGCATCGACAGCCGCAAGGCTGAGCTTGAGGCCCTTCACCGCAAAGCCCAGGAAGAACTCGAGCATATAAGCGGACTTTCTTCCGACGAAGCGAAGGAAAAACTCGTGGAATCGCTCAAGGACGAAGCGAAAACCGCCGCCGCAAGCTATATCAACGACATCATGGACGAGGCTAAGATGACCGCCAACAAAGAGGCTAAGCGCATAGTTGTGCAGAGCATACAGCGGGTTGCCACCGAAACAGCCATCGAAAACTCAGTGACAGTGTTCCAGATTGACTCGGACGAAATCAAAGGACGCATAATCGGACGCGAGGGACGCAATATCCGCGCTCTCGAGGCAGCTACAGGCATAGAGATTATTGTCGACGACACCCCCGAGGCAATAGTCCTCAGCGGATTCGACCCCGTGCGCCGCGAAATTGCGCGTCTGGCGCTGCATCAGCTCGTTGCAGACGGACGCATTCACCCGGCACGCATCGAAGAGGTCGTTGCCAAAGTGCGCAAACAGATTGAGGAGGAAATCATCGAAACCGGCAAGCGCACAGCCATCGACCTCGGCATCCACGGACTGCACCCCGACCTGATACGCCTCGTCGGCAAGATGAAATACCGCTCCAGCTACGGTCAGAACCTCCTGCAGCACTCGCGCGAAACCGCAAACCTATGCGCTGTCATGGCAAGCGAGCTCGGACTCAACCCCAAGAAAGCACGCCGCGCCGGTCTGCTCCACGACATAGGCAAAGTGCCCGACGAAGAGCCCGAACTGCCCCACGCACTCCTCGGCATGAAGCTCGCCGAAAAGTACAAGGAGAAACCTGAGATTTGCAACGCTATCGGCGCCCACCACGACGAGATTGAGCAGACAAGCCTGCTCGCGCCCATAGTGCAGGTGTGCGACGCCATCTCCGGCGCACGCCCCGGCGCACGCCGCGAAATTGTCGAGGCATACATCAAACGCCTCAACGACCTTGAGCAGCTCGCCCTGTCATACCCCGGCGTGATAAAGACATACGCCATCCAGGCCGGACGCGAGCTCCGCGTGATTGTCGGCGCCGACAAAATCGACGATGTAGAGACCGAAAAACTCTCAGCCGAGATAGCCAAGAGAATACAGGACGAGATGACATATCCCGGTCAGGTGAAAATCACCGTTATCCGCGAGACCCGCTCTGTAAGCTTCGCGAAATAATCGCCGCACAGCCATGAACAAAGATTCACAGAGCGAGCACTCCTGCGACAAGGCTTCATGCTGCTGCAGACATGCGGCGGCAGGAGAGCCGCGCGGCAAGCTAAAATGCTTCGACTGGCTTGCGGATGTGCCGGGCAACAAAGCCGGCAGCGAGCTGGTGGAAGTGCAGTTCAAAAACACCCGCAAGGGATTTTATAAAAACACTCTCGGCCTCGACCTCGCCATCGGCGAACTCGTTGCCGTAGAAGCGGCACCGGGCCACGATATCGGCGAAGTCACCCTTGTGGGACAACTCGTCGCGCTCCAGATGAAAAAAGCGGGAGTGAAGCCAAACACCGAGCTGAAGCGGGTATTCCGCAAAGCAAAACCGGGCGACATCGACAAATATCGCGAGGCGCAGGCGCGCGAGAACGACACCATGATTCGAGCGCGCAAAATTGCAGAGAGCCTCAACCTCAACATGAAAATCGGCGATGTGGAGTATCAGGGCGACGGCAACAAAGCCATATTCTACTACATTGCCGACGAGAGAGTCGACTTCCGTCAGCTCATCAAGGTGCTCGCCGACACCTTCAAGGTGCGCATCGAAATGAAGCAAATCGGAGCTCGACAGGAGGCCGGACGCATCGGCGGAATCGGCCCCTGCGGACGTCCGCTGTGCTGCGCGAGCTGGATGACCAACTTTGTGTCGGTAGGCACAGCCGCCGCGCGTTTTCAGGACATATCGCTCAATCCGCAGAAACTCGCCGGACAGTGCGCCAAACTCAAATGCTGCATCAACTTCGAAGTCGACTCGTATGTGGAGAGCGTCAAGCGTATGCCGTCAAAGGAGATCAGGCTCGAAACCGCCGACGCCACCTACCACCACTTCAAACATGATGTGTTTAAGCGCGAGATAACCTACTCCACCGACAAATCGATGGCTGCAAATCTCATAACCATCGATGCCGACAGAGCTTTTGAAGTAATTGCTATGAACAAACGCGGTGAAAAACCACTGTCGCTGCTGCGCGACGGAGAAGAAAAACCGCAGGACAAGAAGACATACAACGATATTCTCGGTCAGGACATCACACGCTTCGACAAGAAAAAGAAGAAAAAGAAGAATAAACAATCGCCGAAACCCGACCGCAATGCAGCTCCGGGCGCACAAGCAGCCGAAAAACCGGAGCAGAAGCGACAGGACAAGGACCCCAGCCGAAGGCCTGAAAAAAACGCCAACAAGCGCCCTGACAAAAACACGAACCGCAACCGGCAGAAAAAGCTCAGACCGGGAGACTCCCCCAACAACGCGGCTCCCGGCGAAGGACGCAATGCGGCAAGAGATGTCGCACCGGCAATGTCGCCCTCGCGCAGAATGCTCAACCAGGATGGGGAGAATGACAGCTAAGGCGGTAATGTTCTTAGCGCTTGCCGTTGCAATAGCCTCATGGTCGTGCAGCGGCAATCATGCGGGACAATACAGCGAGTTTGTGACCGTGCCTGCACAGGGATGGGCATACGGCGACACCGTTACTTTCAATCCTGACAGCTGCGTCACGGCAAGCATGGACATCGCCCTGAGGCACAACGACACTTTTCCTTACAGCTCACTGTGGGTGGAAGTATCAGACTCGCTCAGGCGCGACACCCTGAAGATAGACCTGTGCGACGCATACGGCAGATGGCTCGGCAACGGACTCGGCTCATCACATCAGGTTCATGCCCGACTCCCCTTCGCGCCGGAGCCGGCACGCACTCTGAATATACGCCACATAATGCGCGTCGACACAGTCAAAGGCATCGAACAGATAGGAATTTTACCAGCTTACTGAAATGCAAAGATTTGATTCGCTGATATTCGACATGGACGGCACCCTGTGGGATGCCGTCGATTCATACGTCAAAGTGTGGGACGCCACATTTGCCGAGTGCGGCAGCGGCGCCACAGTGGACCGCGAGCAGCTTATACGCTGCATGGGTCAGCCAATCGACGTGATATACCGCCGACTGGTGGGCGATCCCTCGGGAGCCGCCGGATTTCTGAAAAAACTCGACGACAACGAGGCTACAATGATGCGCACCCTCGGAGGAGTGCTTTATCCCGGCGTCAGAGATAATATCCCGCTGCTCGCACGGCACTACAAATTGTTTATGGTGAGCAACTGCGGGGCTGCCGGTCTGCCAAATTTTCTTGAGTTCACCGGCCTGAAACCCTACTTCACATCCACCCTGTCGCATGGCGAAACCGGGCTGCCGAAGGACGGAAACATAAAGCAGCTTATCGAACAATATTCACTCGCCGCACCTATATATATAGGTGACACCGCCGGTGACTGCGCGAGCGCACACGCCGCAGGCATTCCGATGATGCTTGCGGCATACGGTTTCGGAGCCGCACCCGAAGCCGAATTCAGCGCCGATTCATTTGACGATGTAGCCCGATTCTTTCTTGACCAAATCCAGTAAATTATGAAGCGACTTGTACTTCTTTCACCCGAAGAAAGCGCTGTGCGTCTGTCGCGGCTTCGCTCCTCCCTTGCCGACGCCGGCATTGATGCCGCGCTTATAAGCGACAATGCCAATATCTACTACCTGACCGGCAGAGTTTTTGCCGGATATGTATATGTGCCCGCTGTCGGTCCGGAAATATATTTCGTGCGCCGTCCCATTGGTTTGGAGGGCGACGGGGTTGTGTACATTCGCAAGCCCGAGCAGATAGCCGAGACTATAGGCCTTAATGTGCCCGCAACTCTCGCGCTGGAGCTTGACGTCACCACCTGGAGCGATGTAAGCCGCCTGTCAGCGATATTCGGCGAAAGCAAAACAGCAAACGCCTCGCCGCTGATGCGCCGCCTGCGCGCGGTCAAAACCGAAGCTGAAATCCGGCTGATGAAAATATCGGGCGAAAAGCAGGAGAGGGTCTACCGCCGCGTGCCGCATCTCTACCGCCAGGGCATGACCGACATGGAGCTGCAGGTTGAAATCGAACGCCTCAGCCGCCTCGAGGGATGCCTCGGACAATTCCGCATCAGCGGTGACTCGATGGAGCTGTACATGGGCAATGTGCTCGCCGGCGAAAACGCCGACAACCCCACTCCGTATGATTTCGCCATGGGCGGCGAAGGACTTGACCCGTCACTGCCTGTCGGCTGCAACGGCAGCATCATCAAGCCCGGCGAATCGGTGATGGTTGACGTCAATGGCAACTACACCGGCTATATGACCGACATGACCCGCACTTTTGCCATAACCACAGTCGACACCCTCGCTCAAAAAGCGCATAAGTGCTCCATAGACATCTGCGCCGCCATTGCCGCCGCTGGCACTCCCGGCACCGAAGCGAAATCGCTCTACACGATTGCCGAAAAAATGGCCGCCGAAGCCGGACTCGAACGCTATTTCATGGGACATAAGCAAAAAGCCGGATTTGTTGGTCACGGCGTGGGCATAGAGATTAACGAGCTGCCGGTCATAGCGCCACGGAGCAAGGATATTCTCGCCGAAAACAACACCATTGCCCTTGAGCCTAAATTCGTGATTCCCGGCGTGGGCGCGGTCGGCATCGAAAACACATATATCGTAACCACACAAGGCATGGAGTGTATAACCAACGCTCCTCAACAGATTATCAGCTTTACCTGATGAAAGTAAACGCCATAGACATTCCTGAAATAAGACTCGTGGGAGCTGCCGCCGACCGCATCGGCAGAGACTGCTATGCTGTTGGCGGATATGTGCGCGACATTTTCCTGCACCGCCACTCCAAGGACATCGACTTTGTGACGATAGGCAGCGGCATCGAAGTTGCCGAAGCTGTGGCGCGAACTCTCGGCAAAGGCACTCACCTGAGCGTTTTCCGCAATTTCGGCACCGCGCAGGTCAAGCGCGGCGACCTGGAGCTGGAGTTTGTCGGCGCCCGCAAGGAATCATACTCCCACGACAGCCGCAAACCCATAGTCGAGGACGGCACTCTGGAGGAGGACCTCTCGCGCCGCGATTTCACAATCAACGCCCTTGCGGTGAGCGTCAACGCCGACACCTTCGGCGAACTCATAGATATGTTTGACGGCCTGGAGGATATGGCTATGAAGATAATCCGCACACCGCTCGACCCCGATGTGACCTTCAGCGACGACCCGCTGCGCATGATGCGCGCAATCCGCT
This sequence comes from Paramuribaculum sp., assembly GCA_029052015.1. Classification (GTDB taxonomy): domain Bacteria; phylum Bacteroidota; class Bacteroidia; order Bacteroidales; family Muribaculaceae; genus Paramuribaculum. The sequence goes on from JAIDJW010000187.1 coordinate 16,571, forward strand.
TTGCCACCCAGCTCGAATTCAATATCCACCCCGACACTTTCGCTGCCATAAAGCGCAATGCAGAAAGGATTTCAATAATCTCACGCGAGCGGGTTGCCGACGAACTCATGAAGATAATGGCGTCGCCGGTGCCCTCCATAGGATGGAAACTGCTCGCAGACTGCGGACTGCTGAGACTCATCTTCCCCGAACTCGCTGCCATGCGGGGCGTGGAGACAATAAACGGTCGCGGCCACAAGGACAATTTCTTCCATACCCTTGCGGTGCTTGACAAAGTAGCCGCCAAAAGCGCCGATGTGTGGCTGAGATGGAGCGCACTGCTCCATGACATAGCCAAACCGGTGACAAAGCGGTGGGACGACAGTATAGGATGGACATTCCACAACCATAATTTCGTTGGGTCGAAGATGGTGCCGAGAATATTTCGCGCCCTGAAGCTGCCGCTCAATGAAAAGATGAAATATGTCGCCAAAATGGTTGAACTGCACATGCGCCCAATAGCCCTTGTCGAGGACGAGGTGACCGACAGCGCCGTGCGCCGCCTGATTCATGATGCCGGCGACGACATCAACGACCTCATGACCCTCTGCGAGGCTGACATCACTTCAAAAAATGCTGAAAAGGTGAAGCGTCACCTCGAAAACTTCGCTCATGTGCGCGAAAAGATGACCGAACTCGAGGCACGCGACCATATCCGCAACTTCCAGCCACCGGTCGACGGCGCAGAGATAATGGCCATGTTCGGCCTCGCCCCGTCACGCGAAGTAGGAGTGCTCAAAGCCGCGGTCAAAGATGCGATTCTTGACGGAATCATACCTAACGAACGGCAGGCTGCGCTTGCATTCGTAATTGACCGCGCCGCCGAGATGGGTCTGCATCCGGTAGGTTAGCCGACAAAACTTCTGCGCACCTGCTTGCGTATCGCCGCGAAGTTTATCAGCGTCACGGCTCCCATCAGCACTACCCCCGCAAGCACAGCCGGCCAGGGCGACGCGCCCTCCATGCCTATCGCGGCAAGAGGTTCGCGCCACAATTCCGACACCACACACATCACCGCCACCGCGCCGGCAAGCACCACCGCGTTTACCGTACCGGTTATTATGCAGTAATATCTGCCGACAGCTCCGGGGGTATAGCCCTGTAGCATGAGATTATGGAGCTTGTCGCGGTTTTTCTGAAGCAGAAGCCACACACTCAGCATCAGTATGCCGAAAGCGAGCACGCATATCACTATGCCTATGCCGCCGACAACAGCCGTTGCCACCGACAGAAAATAGGCCGCCTTGCCGCTGGCCGCCTTGTCGCCTGCGACCTCATAGCCGTTGGCACTCAGATAGCTGTCAATATCAGGGCTGCCGGGCGAATTTGTCTCGATTATGAGCCTTGACGGATTTTTAGAGCCGCTTTCGCCGAATTTGCCGTTTGCCCAGTCCATAAACTCCTGCGGCACAGCGATTGTGTTGAGTCTTGACGAGAAGCCTACAACTCTCGCCTTTAGCCACTGCTGCCTGCCGTTGCCGCTCACCGAGAGTCGTATCGGCACCATGCCCACCATGCCTTCGCTCACCTTAGGCAATCCCGCCGAGGCAGCGAAACCATAGTTATATAGGGTTAGATAATCCTTGTTGAGTATCACCGGCACGGTGGTGTCGACTCCGGGCTCAAATTTCCATCCGGCAGGCTTCACGTCGAAGAACTCCTCCGGCACCGACTCCAGGAAGAGCGCCGTGGACATACCTCTGCCACCCATATCGAGGCTCGCGCCGACACTGAAATCGGATGAGGTAAACGCCCCTACCCGCTTGACCCACGGCTGCGACTCCAAATCAGCGATAGCCTCGGGAGAAAAGGAATTGTCGGCGCCCATGAGGCTGCCGAGCGAGCCGAGACCACTAACAGAGCGTGAAATCACAAGATAATCCCTGGTCACATAGGGGTCATCCCCTTCGGCGGCGGAGCGCACGTCGCAGTAGAACTTTACCGCGCACAGCACTATCGCCAGTCCCACAAAGTTGGCGAGCGCATAGCCCGCAGTCTGCCATATACTTATATTGCGGCGCAGAAGCCGCCACACTATATCCTTACTCATAGTTTCAGCACTTCATTATATTCAAGCGCAAGATGATTGCCCACCGAGGTCACTATCACTCCGGCTCCGCAGGCACTCGCCTCCTGCTCCACAAGCTGCGCCACAATGCCGTTGTTGCGGCTGTCGAGATGGCTCACAGGCTCATCAAGCAGCAAAAAATCAAACGGCTGGCACAAGGCACGCACTATCGCCACTCTCTGCTGCTGCCCCACGGACATACGTCCGGCAGGCACATCGGCGCGGTTGTCAATCTCCAGCATCTCGAAAGCCTGCCTGATCCAGGAGCCGGTGCGTGCATCTGTCAGGCGGTTTTTTATCTCCACATTCTCCATCGCCGTAAGTTCGGGGAATAGAGCAAGCTCCTGAGGCAGAAGCGCAAGAGAGTTGCGGCGGATGTCACACCACCCGTTTATCCTTATCTGCCGGGCATCCGTGTCGCCGAGCGTTACAGTCCCCATATAATCGGTGCGTCGGCCATAAATAAAACTGAGCAGCGACGATTTGCCTGTGCCGCTCTCCGCCGATACGAGAGTGCGGCAGCCACGGCTGAAGGTCACTTCCTGCAGCCATATCTGCGAGGCTGCTAAAGCCTCATCCTCCTCCATGCCGGCAAATACGCCCGGAAGCACCTGATGCAGGCTTATCGAACTGACTTTCATTGAGCGAATTCCATTAAAATTGTCTGTAACGCCGGCATATCGCGGTCAGGAAACGCGAGAGTCATCTGAGACTCACTCTCCTGAACTCTCGCAGTGAAAGTGATGCCGGAAGTGCTCATCACCAACCCCTTGGGAATTGCAAGCCTTGCAGCGCCGCAGCTCCCGGCAAAGAACTCCGGAGCTGCCCCCGGGGCAGCCTCGCCGTTGACAATGCGCAATATACCGTCGGCGCTCTCGGCTGTGAGATTCAGTCCGTTTTGATTGACTGATATTCCGGCAGCAGTGCTCTTCACATCAATCATCAGCCGCTTGAGATATGCGCTCAGGGCGTCAATGGCTTTGCGGGCATCGGCCTCAGGCATCTGCGCGGCAAACATGAAATTCCAGTCGGCAAGAGTAGCGTTATGCCATGCGCCGACCGATTTCGGATTGGCGGCAAACTCTACTGTGCCGTCGATAGCCTCAAGATAAGGCAACAGGCTTTCAAGCATACCCATCACCTGAAATCCGCCCATCATGCCGCCTATGGTCACGATACTGTGCCAGTCGACATTTTTCTGCAATCCGAATGCGGCGACAATCTCCCAGCCGTCGGGCACAAGCCTCAGCGCGGCGGGGTCAAGAGTCTTGAGCGAATTATTGGCTATAAGTTCCCCTTCTGCGGTCATGCGGCGCTGCGACAGAGCCAGAGAGTTGCCGTCAGGATTGATGTCCACGCAAATCCACTGGTCATTGCCGAAAGAGAATCCGGTGATGCCCGACGATGCCGCAATAGCTATCATCTTGCCCTGCTCCAGAAATGCGGTGACCCCCTGAAGCTTCTCGCGCACATTGCCCTTCTTCGCCTCATCAAGGATATCCTTGGGAGTCATTGATGTATAGTTTGACAAAATCCAAAGCTGGCTGCCATCGATATAAATATTTCCTCCGTCATTCGAGCGATAATTCATGTAGCCGTCCTTTTTGCCGGACTCCGAAAAACCGGCCTCGGCAAGAGCCGATTCGAGAGCAGGGCGGTCGGTGACTTTAAGAGTGGCATACATATCGTTGTTGCTGTGCGCTGCAATCACCACCGCATCAAGATCAACTCCTTTGGCTATTGAAGCGAACCTGTCGAGTGAACTCTGCAGGCCATAGAGCACTCTTGCGCCCTTGGGCAGCACCATTTTGCCCTCCTCGATGCGACAGCCTGCACTCTTGACCAGTGTATTGACATTTACCACTGCCACTCCATTGCTCGCGGCAGGCACGGTTGACAAAAGATCGGAAGTTTCCGAGCACGATGTCACGGCGAGCACACTCATGATGAGCAGTCCCAGCCGGCAAATAATAGAATTGTGTTTCATATCTCGAAATTATTTACGCAAATGTAGCTATAAATATCAACACCCTACAACTAAAAATGCGCGAAACAACAGCATAAAATAACAGCGAGACCGCACCGGAGTCAAATCGCGGCGCTGCCTCGCGGTCAGTTTCTTAAATATGTCAGCTTATTTATCGCAAACTTTGCCCTTGAGGGCGTGCTTGAAATCATTGAGCCGGGGAAGGAAGTCTGCGAAGAGCTCGTTTTCGGGATATTTCTTCAGCACATGGTGGAGCAGGCGAAGCCCCACAACCAGCTCGGCGGCATGCTTGTCGCTCAGATTCTCCTTTTCGGCGGCAAGACGTTTCAAAGCAACGAGGTCATGATGACCGCCAAAATTGAAATTCATGACTTCCTGAACTTTTCCCTCAACCACTTCGCTGATATTAAAGTGATAAGAGCGTTTTTCTTTATTGCATTTACAATCCATAATAGTAATATTTATACATTTAAGAGTCTACCCACCTTTCGGTGTTTCGACTTCAAAAACGCCTCTCCGCCCCCTATAG
>JAIDJW010000188.1 GCA_029052015.1 Paramuribaculum sp.
ATTCCGGCAGCGGTGCCCACCTCCGTCACTCCAAGTTCATCAATCTGACGGTCAAACTCCGCATCATCCACGAGGTAAGCAGTCGATGGGTCATTCATCATGGCCTCATACTCCAGCCTATCTTTCTCCTCGCGGTACTTCTGCATATCAAGCGTCTGACCTTCGAGCATCGTCGCCGTTCCCTGAACAATCGGCTGCATCACTGAATTGATGGTGCCTAACACAATCGAGGGGAAGAACATGATGCACAGTCCGATGGCAAAAGGACGTAGCAGCGGGAACACATCCACCGGTTCGGCGGCGGCAAGCGATTTCCAGATGCGCACCGCCACATAGAACAGTGCGCCCAGTCCGGCTATCGCCTGAGCCACTCCCGCCATATCGCTGCACAGCGGCATCATCTCGTCATAGAGCGAGCGAAGCACTGTGTGCAGGTTGTCAAAATCTATCGCGCAAAGCATAGGCTACCAGTATTTTTCCGAGCCGTCGCCATACAGGTTGATTACCCTCTGGGTGTCAGCCTTTTTCTTTGCCCGAAGATACGACACGGAGATATTCTTATTGGTGTAATATGCCGTGAGGTTTTTCAGCCTCTTCATCTCCTTGTAGCAGTCATCTACAACATCCATCCTGTCCTTGTCGGTCATGCTTAATGTTGTGATATTTACCACCTGCTTCAAGTCGGACAGCACTCCGTTGGCTTCTTCAAGAATCCTTGTGTAGCCGGAGGCGATAGCCGAGAGTTCCGCACTGGTGAAGTTAGGATCGGTCAGCATCTTCTGGAAGTTGTTGACGTAGTAGCCGGAGATATTGCCGAGCATCAGGATTGTCTGCTGTACCTTGCGGGCGTCGCGGACGAGATTGTTGACCGACTGTAGAGCATCGTAATATTTCTTCGCCTGTTGGTAAATCTTGACAGTTTCCTGAAAATTCTTGACCATGTGGGTCGCTGTCTGCGATTCCTGAACAAGTGATTTAGAGTTGTTTACAATGCTCTGGGCAATGTTGGACGGGTCGATGACCGTCCATTGGGCAGAGGCCCGGTTTGCTCCGAAGAGCAGAACCATAGCCACCACCGCGATGAGTGTTTTGAGATGTTTCATTCGCTTTTGTTTCAGTTGAGTTTTGAGGCGAAGCTTCCGATAATCTTCACTCCGGCATAGAGCAGGAGTAAAGGGAGTGTTATAAGTGCGAGGATACCGGCAAACAGGCCGACGAGTATCAGCCAAAGGACATAGAGAACTTTCATAAAGGCATCAAAGTGGCAAGCTGGTGGATTATATTGGAGAATACCTCCACGATAAAAGGCTTTGCATATTGCACCACTTTATATGCCAGTACAAAGGCAGCAGAAAGCACGGCTATACCGATGAGAAAAAGTATTGCTCCAATCAGCACTCCAAGTATCGGATGGAACACTTTGGGAATCCTCATGTCGCTCCCTCCCTTCTTTCGTTGACGAGTAGCCTTATTGCTGACTCTGTGTCGCCTCCAAGTTGCTTCGCTTTGTTGAGAACCTGTATCTTCTCGGTTTCCTCGGTAGTGTAGCAGAGATATTCCTCGGTCGAGACCTCAGTGGCATAGACCGCAGATTGAGTGCCACCAAGACCAATCCACACCTCTTTATATAGGCGGTTGGGATTGTTAGCCATGTTGATACTTAGTATCTGGCTTTTCTCCTTGTCGGTCAGACCGAGCAGCTCCTGAATCTGGTCAAAGCGGTTCATGTACTTGCGCTGATCCAGAAGAATCTTGCAGTCGGAGTTGTTGATGATGGTCTCCTTGACAATGGGGCTGGAGATTATATCATCGACCTCCTGAGTGACTACTACCGCTTCGCCAAAATACTTGCGCACAGTCTTATAGAGGTACTTCATGTACTCCGCCATGTTGGCCGAAGACAGAGCCTTCCAAGCCTCCTCACATATCAGCATTTTGCGGACACCTTTCAGTCGCCTCATCTTGTTTATGAAAGCCTCCATGATGATAATTGTGACTATCGGGAACAGTTCTTTGTTGTCTTTTATCGAATCTATTTCAAAGACAATGAGGCGTTTACCGAGCAGGTCGATGTTCTCTTTGGAGTTCAGCAAGAAATCAAAGCGACCGCCGCTGTAATACTGGCGCAATGTCGTGAGGAAGTTGTCTATGTCGAAGTCCTGTTTGTAGATTGGGATAGGACGCTGTGCCATTTCAGCACGGTAATCGTCGCGCATAAACTCGTAGAATGAGTTGAAGCACGGAACGATGTCCTTATCCTTGTTCATCTTGTCGAGGAACATTGACAATGCCGAACCCAATTCACCACTTTCGGTCTTTGTCACTCTGTCGTCCTCTGACTTCCAGAGTGTCAGGAGCAGCGTCTTGATTGAGTCCTTCTTCTCCACATCGAAGACCCCGTCGTCCGTGTAAAATGGATTGAATGAAATCGGGCTATCCTCGGTGTAGGTGTAATAGATACCATCCTCGCCGTGAGTGCGGTTGTGGATAAGGTTACACAGACCTTCGTAGGAATTGCCGGTATCAATCAGCAGAATATGGGTGCCTTGCTCGTAATACTGTCTCACCAAGTGGTTGGTGAAGAACGACTTTCCGGAGCCTGATGGACCGAGAATGAACTTGTTGCGGTTTGTTGTGATACCACGTTTCATCGGTTCATCGCTAATATCCAAGTGGATAGGCTTACCGGTCAGTCTATCGACCATTTTGATACCGAAAGGCGAAAGGCTGCTTCGGTAGTTGGTCTCGGCAGTGAAGAAACAGGCGGCAGGCTCGATGAACGTATAGAAC